>JASEEW010000194.1 GCA_030019485.1 Thermoplasmatales archaeon
TATTATGGTTTGGCTATTAAATCTTTAGGGTGGTAAAAGCATGAAAATAGGTAACTATTTAAAAGAGGAAATAATTACAGGAAAAGACAGGTTTAAAATTGTTTGGAAAGGTTTTTAATTCCAGAAAGTATCTGCTAAGTTGATGAGTATTCAGATTAAGGAGTTAACCCATGAGTTACTGCCAGCATTCAGGCAGTATTTGAAACAAGATAGGTTCATGAATGCCTGCGTGTTACGCGATGTTTATTATCCAAATCTTCGGAAAAAATGTAAGTTTTATGTTGCAGTAAATAAAAAGAAGATTGATGGTTCAGCCACAGTTTACTATCCTCAAAATAAGGCTTATCCTCCAGCAATATGGGTTTCTGGAAGTAAAGAGTCTGCTTCTAATTTATGTGATATAATTCATGAGGATAAGGCTACCATCAATACCACGGTTGAAAACTCAGGGATAATTGAGAAAAGGTTTCCAAAAGCAAATAGATGCAAAGCAGATTTAATGTTGATCCAAAAAGGTAAATTCAGTGTAAAGCATGATGTTAAGCAAGTGAAACCTGGTGAATATATTGAGGAAAGAATTATTCTTGCAGGTGGAAAAATAAATAAAAAAACTATTGATTTATGGAAAAAGATGGATAAAGAGAAAGAAGATTCTTATACATACATTGGTTTTGCTGGAAAAAATGCTGTTTCAACATCATCCACAGCTCATGTTGTAGACAAACACTGGCTTGTTGGCTGGACATACACCAAACCAGAATACAGAAAACAGGGCTATGCTACCTCTGTGCTCTCAAAAGCTTTGGAAGATACTTTTGAAAAGTTTGGTGGAAAATATGCTGTGCTTTTTGTTTTAGGTCATAACAAACCAGCAATCACACTTTATTGTAAGACAGGTTTCAAAAAAATTGGAGAGATGATCTGGTTGGAACACAACACAGATTTTTTATCTAAAAGTATAGTTTGAACAAAAAATTCCATATCCTCTCAGCTCTTTTTCCACATTTTTTATATCATCCTTACTCAAAGGGTATGGATAATTATACATAGAACCTCCGGGTCTCTCATTGTAGAAAGGTCTGTTGCAATCAGGACAGCCAGATGTCTGAAAAGGCTTACCTGAATTTAAAACGTCTTCAAGGATTGATGATGAAACCTTTACCGAGATTAGTTTTCCATTTTCAAAAACCATATTTTCTATTCTGCATAATTTGTTCGTAATAAAATACCGTGCTAACTGCAACGCCCTGTAACTTCCTATCCCCGGCTGAGGATAATCCAATTTTACTCCTCTAACAGGTGTGAAAGCAAACAATGCTGGATAACAGTTCATATCAACTGTTTTCTGAAACATTGATATCATCTCCTCATCTGTCTCACCAAGACCAGCAATAAGATGAACCGAGCCGGAACCGAAGACAGCAACCATGTCTTTCATAAAATTCATGTAATCATCCCATCTAAAATTAGGTTTCATGACCTTAAAAACAGACTCAGATGCGCAGTCCAAACCAACACCAACCCTGTCCAGACCAGCATTTTTTAATCTTTCCAATGATTTTTTATCCAGCGGATTCACACAGGCAGATACTAGTATGCTTGTCCTTTCTCTTATCCTGTTTACCAGATAAACCAAATCATCCACCAACTTTGGGTACTTTAATGTCTGAACACAGATTCTTTTACATCCTTTTTTATCATCAATTGAATCCAAAAAATCATCTAAATCAAACTCTGGCCAGATAACCCTTGAAAGCATTTTTTTATCTGCTTTACTGTTTCTTGCCTGGGCACAGTATCTGCAGTCAGCAACACAGTTCTCTCCAAGCATGGTGTAAAGCGTTGTTGGAAGCGCATCCATTTTCCCTTTTTTTAATCCTAAAAGTATTGCTGAGCCTATGCTGAGCCTGAGCTTCATCATTACAACATGGCTTAGGGTCTTTTAATCCTTTTTCCTGTGTGCCCATTTGCAGGTAGAAAGATATATTAGGGCGCAGAAGGATTATGTTTACGAAGGACAAATAAAATGAAAGAAATATCCTTCAGGCTCCGTAGATATTGTACGGGCATACAAATAGGGTGACTTTCAATACTCACATTGTTGTTTAGAAAACTAATATATATCAAATACTGAGATTATA
>JASEEW010000025.1 GCA_030019485.1 Thermoplasmatales archaeon
AATAATGGACAGTTTGCTTTGCCCATATAAATCAACCATGGGAAAGCGGGAGGCTAGTTAGCAAAACGCAAAAGTCCAGTTAGTTATAAGAGATTGTTGTGTGCAAGAAAAATAGAGAAAAGGATAATAACCTCCCCTTTCATGGAAACCTCTCCTACACTCTTTAATGTTTACTCATTTGAGGATTTACTAAGTAGAAAAATTGTTACATTATTCAACAGGCTTGAGGGGAAGGATATTTATGATGTTTTCCATGCCCTTGATCTTAAAATTGATTTTTCATCACTTCATAACGCTATAAAGATTTTACTTCATTTTTACCGTAGTCAACATAATGTAGAAACCTTTTTAGGAGAATTGAAGACAAAACTGGAGGATGCTAAAAAAAGATATGTTTACATAGGTAATGCCACAAACCATTTTATACCTAGGGGTTTAAGGCCGGAATGGGGAATATTCATAGATTCATTAATCCTAAAAATCGTGGAACTCAAATCAAAGCTATAACAAAACTTGGTTGTGAAATAAAATTTACAGTGTCTCTATCTCCTCCAGCCTTCCTTCCCTTAATATCTCCATAATCTCTTCTGCGCTTTTCCTCAACTCATCACTGATTTTCTCTGAATCCCTGATGTTTTTTGGCTGAATGCCTATGAAAATAATTTTCTCAGCAGAATCTTTTAGATAATTTATCAGAAACGATAACGGCATGTTATGTGTACTGATACCTATGCTCCCAATTTTTTCCTCTGAAACAACCCTGAACCCCCCCTCGTTCACGCCCATGTCTGCTGCATCCACAATCACAAGAGTTTCTGGTTTATTTTTCCTGATAATTGATGTGAAGTTTTCAGGAGCAGTGCCGCAGTCAAGGCTGAGCCAGTTTTTTTCCTTAAAATTTTTTGCAATGTAACATCCTATACCATCATCACCTCTTAGTATGTTGCCTACACCCATAAGGATGTTCATTATTCCTCCTTATTGTTTTGTGCCATCAAAAATCTTTCTACATCTTTGGTGTTTATCTGTAAGCAACATAATCCTTTCCTAGGAGTTCCCTTGATACTATAATCTTCATAATCTCCAAAGCGCCTTCAGCCCAATAATAGCTCCTAACACCTTTGAGAGCCAGCTCTAACGGGCATTCAACTGTGTAGCCGTAAGCTCCAAACCACTGGATGGCATCATTGATTGCCTCAAACGCAAATGCGGGTGCTAACAGTTTTGATTCAGCGCACAGTTTTGTTACCTCAAACCTGCTGACTGTTTTTTCTGTCTGCTCCTTTCCATACGCCCACAGTGCCTTATAACCTAAAAGTCTTAAAGCATCTAATTTTGCCCAGTGCTCTGATAATTTGAATTGAACACCTTCGAATCTACCGATTGGCTGTCCAAATGCTTTTCTTGATTTTATGTGTTTCATTGCATGTTCCAAAGCACTCATTGCAGCTCCACAGCACACTATAGATATTATTGCTCTGGCATAGTCAAAGCCTTCCATTGTGATATGGAATCCTCTGTTTTCCTCACCTAACAGGCAGTCTTTGGGAATCTCAACATTCTCTAATGCAAATCCACCCGATGATATTCCCTTTCTTCCCCAGTCCTCAAGAATTGTAGGACTTATCCCTTTTGTGTTTTTTATGGGTATGTAGAACAAGCTCATGCCCCGTGTAGCCTTGGAGGTGTCGGTTTTGACCAGTGTCAAATATCCCCCGCCTTCAGGGAGTTGATTCATAACCTCATTTATCCCACTTATAAACATTTTCTCCCCATTGATTATGTATTTATCACCGGATTTTTCAGCAACCGTTTTCATGTTTGCCAGGTCAGAACCTGCATCCGGCTCAGTTGCTGCTATGCCCAAAAATGCTTTTCCCCTTGTTACCTTGGGGAGAATGTCCCTTTTGGCTGCTTCTCTGCCGTATTTGTTGAGTATATATCCCCATGCTGCCTGCACAAGGAAAAATGTTGGAGCCGCACAGCTGATATCTGCCCTTGCAAGCTCTTCTGCCACAACCCCAACCGTTATTGGATCAGCTTCTATCCCACCATAATCAGTGGAAACAGTCATGCCCAGAAGACCAAGGTTGGCTAAACCTTTGATGATATTATCAGGAATTTTTTTCTCATCATCAATTTTCCTCACTATTGGTACAATTTCTTTTTTACAGAACTCTCCAACTGTTTTCTGCATCATTCTCTGCTCATCATTAAACTCAAAATCCACCATGTTTTTTCATCCTCCTTTCCAGTCTATTAAATGCTACATAACTTTTTCCTATCATTTTTTCTCCATAACATATTTGTCTATCGTGGTTGCCGCCTTTTTACCCATGCCCATTGCTGATATTACTGTTGCAGCACCGGTTGCAATATCGCCACCTGCAAAAACGCCTTTTATTGATGTTCTGCCATCTTCATCTGCAATGATGTTGCCGTGTTTACCTACTTCAAGTCCTTTCATTGTTTTTGGCACAAGAGGGTTTGGGTTCTGACCTATTGCCACTATAACAGTATCAACATCCACAGTAAATTCTGAGCCTTTAACAGGAACAGGTCTTCTCCTCCCGCTTTCATCAGGCTCACCAAGTTTCATTTGAATGCACTCCATCTTTTTCACAAATCCATACTCATCACCAAAAATTTTTACTGGGTTTGTGAGAAGCATGAACCTGACCCCCTCCTCCTTTGCATGCTCAACTTCTTCCTTTCTTGCAGGCATCTCCTTCTCAGACCTCCTGTAAACAATAAGTGATTCCTCAGCGCCAAGGCGCAGTGCTGTTCTTGCCGAGTCCATTGCAACATTACCTGCCCCTACAACAGCAACCCTTTTACCAACCCTTACAGGGGTGTCATATTCAGGGAACCTGTATGCTTTCATGAGATTCACCCTTGTTAGAAACTCGTTTGCTGAATAAACACCGTTCAGGTTTTCGCCAGGGATGTGCATGAACATTGGTAACCCTGCACCTGTTCCAATAAAAACTGCATCAAAATCTTGAAGCAGTTCATCCACACCGATGCTTTTTCCCACAACCATGTCGGTACGGATTTCAACACCGAGCTGCTGGATATAATTTATTTCTGTTTCCACTATCGCTTTAGGCATTCTGAACTCTGGTATGCCGTACATCAACACGCCGCCTGTTTTATGCAGTGATTCAAAGATTGTTACACTATATCCAAGTTTTGCAAGGTCTGCCGCGCATGTTAACCCTGCTGGTCCTGAGCCAATAACCGCTATTTTTTTTCCAGTAGGGACAACTTTCTGAGGAGTTTTCATGCCCTTTTTTCTCTCCCAGTCTGCAACAAAACGCTCAAGTCTTCCAATTGCCACAGGCTCATCCTTTTTTCCTAAAACACATAACTCCTCACACTGGGTTTCCTGAGGACATACCCTTCCACAAATTGCAGGTAAAGAGTTTTTTTCTTTTATTTTACTGATTGCTTCATCAAATTTTCTTTCTTTAATAAAAGAAATGAAACCTGGTATGTCTATTTCTACAGGGCAGCCTTTAACACAGCTTGGTTTTTTGCATGCCAGACACCTGCCTGCCTCCTTAACAGCGTCTTCTTCATCATAGCCAAGTGCCACCTCGTTAAAGTTTTTTATTCTTTCAAACGGTTCCTGCTCAGGCATGGGTGTTTTCTTTTTCTCCATAATTTATGCTCCCCTTAAAACGCTTCAACGCCTTTTTTTCCTCATCCAGATACATTTTTTGCCTGGACATAAGTAAATCAAAATCAACCAGGTGCGCATCAAACTCAGGACCGTCAACGCAGGCAAATCGCGTTTCCTCTCCTATTTTGCATCTGCATGCACCGCACATCCCTGTACCATCAACCATTATGGAGTTTAGACTTACAATCGTTTTCACTTTGTAGGGCAGGGTTGTTTTTGCGACAAACTTCATCATAGCAGGAGGACCTATTGCTACAACCCTTTCAATTTTTTCTGAATCTAAAATTTCCTTCAAAGGTACTGTAACAACTGCTTTCCTCCCATAACTCCCATCATCTGTTGTAACAATGAGCTCATCACTAACGTTTCTCATTTTTTCCTCCCAGAAAAGAAGGTTTTTGCTCCTTGCACCAATGATGGATGTTATTTTGTTTCCTTTTTCTTTCAAAGCCCTTGCAATTGGATAAATTGGTGCGATGCCAACTCCGCCGCCAACACATATTACTTTTCCAAATTTTTCAATTTCTGATGGGTTCCCAAGGGGCCCTATGAAATCTAGTAAGGAATCACCAATCTTCATTTCACCGAGTTGAAACGTTGTTTTTCCCACCTCCTGCACAACAATGGTAATTACCCCTCTGTTTCTGTCAAAGTCTGCTACTGTCAGAGGGATTCTTTCCCCTGTTTCATCCAATCTTAAAATCACAAACTGCCCAGGAAGACATTTTTCCGCAATCAACTTTGCTTCTATATCAAAAAGTTTTGTGTTTTCAGCAAGGTTTTCTTTTCTGATTATTTTAGACATATTTTTCTGTATGGTTTTGTGAAATATTAAATATTGCCACAGCCATGCATGAAATATGCTGCGTTTTGGCCCTGCAGGCATACCAGTTTCCTCACCGAAAAGGGACACAGTTTCTGGTATAAAAAAAGTTGCAGAACTCGGGTTAAACGCCATGGAGGTTGAGTTTGTCAGAGGCGTACGAATGAGTGAGGGGGCTGCTGAAGAGGCTGGAAAAATCGCAAAGGAAATAAACATTCTGCTTAGCGCACATGCCCCTTACTTCATAAATCTTGCATCTGAGGATGAGAAAAAAAGAGAGAAAAGCATAACCTTTATTACAGATACTGCAAAAATTGCAAATGCCCTTGGCGCAAAGATTGTTGTTTTCCATCCAGGGTATTACTACAAAAAAGATAAAAACAAAACATTTTCTTTAATGGTTGAAAATATAAAAAAGGCAAAAAAAATTGTTGAGGAAAACAAATGGAATGTGGTACTTGCGCCTGAGACAATGGGCAGGCAGGCAACATTCGGAAGTCTTGATGAAATAATTTCACTTTGTGAGGAAGCAGATGTTGCTCCAACAATTGATTTTGCGCACATCCATGCAAGGGGAAACGGCTGTTTAAAAACAAAAGATGATTTTGGGAAAATACTTGACAGAGTAGAAAAACTAGGATTAAAAAGTCTTCATATGCATTTCACAGGCGTTGAATACAAAAATGGGAATGAAAAAAAACATCTGATTCTTGAAGATGGGGATTTAGATTTCTCATTGCTTGCGAAAGAACTTGCTGAGCGAAAAATAAATGGAACGCTCATCAATGAGTCACCAAACCTTGAGGCTGATGCACTGCACATGAAAAAGGTTTATGAAAGGATGAAATAAACTTTTTAAATATATTTTTCCAGTTTTTCTCTCAACCGTTCTTTTGATACTGCGCCAACAACTGTTTCCACTATTGTCTTGTTCTTGAATATCAGGAGTGTTGGTATGCTCATTATGCCGTATTTTACTGGTATCGTTCTGTTTTCATCCACATTCAGTTTTCCAAAAACGATTTTTCCTTTGTATTCCTCTGATAGCGCATCAATCACAGGGCTCATCATCCTGCAGGGCCCACACCAGTCAGCATAGCAGTCAACAACAACTACATGATTGATGCCTGTAAACGACTCAAACAATTCATCAGTTATTTTCTCCACCATTTTACTCACCAATAATCTGAACAATGATTTCCCTTTTCCTTTTTCTGACGTCAAGCTCCACAAAAACAATCTGCTGCCATGTACCCAATGTTAAATTTCCATTTTTTATTGGCACAGTGAGACCAGGGCCTATTACAGATGCCCTTACATGCGAGTGTCCGTTTCCATCATGCCAGGTTTCATGATGCCTGTACTCAATATTTTTTGGGAAAAGTCTTTCCAGCGCCTCTGGTAAATCCTGCAGAAGACCAGGCTCATATTCTATTGTTGTGATTGCGCCTGTTGAACCAGGAACAAAAACACATCCTATACCATTTTTTATTCCTGACTTTTTAACTATTCTGGCAACATTATCTGTAACATTTACTATCTCAATCTCCCCTTTCGTGTTGAAGGAAATTGTTTCAGAGTAATTCATTTATCATCATCCTTCCTTTTTCTTCTCTTTCTCATTCAATTTCTCTTTTTTCTCCTTTTCTTTTTTCTGCTTTAATTCCTTTTTCCTCTTTTTCTCATCCTCCAGTTTCTCCTCTTTTTTCCTTTCTTCCTCCTTCATTTTTTTCTCGTATCCCAGTCTTATTCTCTCCAAACGTCTGATTTTTCCCCTTAGCCCATCTGCCTTTGCAGAATATTTTCTTTTCAGCCTTTCCCTTTCCGCTTTCGTAATTTTATGCAGGTCACATTTTTTGTTTATTTCCTCTATTTTTTTCTCAATTTTCTCGATACCCTTCTGTGTTTTTTCAATCCTTTTTGTGATTTTTTCAATTTTTCCCATAACCCATGTATTAATTTCTTTCCATAAAAAACCTTTTGTGAGTAGATAGGGATCAGTAGTTGCTACGGAATTTGCTCCGCAAATTCCTAACATTTTAGGAATTCACAGAGTGAATTCCGTAAAATCTTAGGAATTTTCCAAAAATTCCGTAAGATTTTAGGAAAAGCCACTTGGCTTTTCCGTAAAATAGGGGCTGGGGAACCGTCCCTGATTCCTGACCCCTGGCTACTAACTACTTTGGCTCTTCTTTTACCCCTTCAACCTCTTCATACGTCTTTAATAAAACAATTTTATCGGCAACAGATTCTATTTCAGATGAACTCAGCCTCAGCCTCCTTTTTAATGTTCCATGATGAATCAGCACCTTCTCCATTCTCCAGTACTCGGGCTTGGTTACTACAACAGCATCATACATTTTCCCAATTTCTTTTTCATCAGATGAAAATATTTTTTTCCTCATCAGGTCATTTACATTTATGTATCCAGTTGTTGGTTTAGATGCTGGTCGTGCTTCTCCTTCTATGACTACTCTTTTTTTGTTATCATCCACATTTTTGACCGCATCAAAGCTGTACCCTGCGGTTTTCTTAAAAAGACCTGGAGAAACAGCAACCTCTTTTATGTTCCAGTCCTTTATGTGGACGACCACATCCTCAACTTTCCCTATTTTGTCACCTAATGGTGCCACAACCTCATATTTTTTCAGTTCCGAATACAGCATTTTCTCATTCCTCCATTATCTTGTCATTTCCAGGTGCCCGCAGTAGGGGCACTCTTTTTCATAGTTTTTGAACAACCTACATTCAGGACAGAAATCTGAGCCGAGCCTGTATTCCCTAACCTCACCATCCTTGTTGAATAATTTTGCTGTCAGTTCTGTCATCTTCTTTGGATGCTCAATATTTTTTTTCACATTATATACCTCTTTTCTTAATGTCTCAATGTCTATATCCAGGTTCTTTGTTTTTAGGAAGTATCTGAGCTCCTCTAACCTTGACTCAAGGTCTTCCTGTGCAAGCACATAGCTTACAAGTGCTCCTTCAACAGCATTCTTCATTTCTTTTTTCCACCCAGCTTTGCAGCCCTTCTTTCCAAGTCTGTTACCTTTGCATCAATATCCAGCATGAATATGTCCAAATCCTTCAGTTTTTCAGTCATCAGTTTGTATCTTTCTTCATAATGGACTACGTCTGTTTTTGTAACCAGTTCATATTCTGCGATGTAGTCATTAAAATTTTCGTCAAGGTATCGCTCAATCCTCCCGTCCCACAGCCTCCTGTGATAAACTGGTTTCTCCACAGTTTCTTCCCTGTGTAAGAATTTTTTCACCTTCTCAAAGAATCCGACACCCTCATACGCAGATGGGGTTTCCATAACAACTTCTTCCATTTTCATCTACCTCCTATGTTTTTAAACATTGCGCTTTCATATCTTTTTATTTTATCCAGCGTCCTTGAAAGCCTGCCTAGGTCAGCACCCCTTTCAAGTCTGTTCGTTCTTTCCTCCACCTCATCCATCATTGCCAGCGTTTTTCTTGACAGGACAGCATTGTCTGCTCTGACGGAATCTATTTTCTTTTTCTCATTATCTGTTAAAACTATTGACGCATTTTTTAACCCTTCAAGGTACATCCTTTTAGACATTATCTCAAGTTTTTTAGAGTCCAGTCCTATCTCAGCCATTTTTGCTGCTGTTCCTGACGTTTTGACCTTTGTTATGGTCCTTCCTATTACAACAATCACTATCAGGAGCGCTATCAGCACTGCTAGAAGGGTTAGGTTTGAGGCTATTGCTTCCAGGATCTGTCCGGTTATGCTCATTTTACGCTCTCTCCATTTTGCTGACCGTCATCTCTAACTTATCCAGTCTTGGGTCAAATATTTTTCTGAAGTTTTTAATCTTCTCAATATCCTTTCCAATTACACCAAGCCTTTTTGTTATATCATTTGACCATGTCTTTACCTCTGTTCTGTTCATTATGTCCCATTCTCTTACGATGTCCTTAAAATGCTCATCAAAATATAGCTGGACATGGCTTGGCACTGGTTTTATCTCTTTCCTGATTGTTTTATACGACCAGTATAAGACCAGCAGTATCATTATTAGTATTCCACAGAACAGAAACCCATATAGAAAACCTATGTCCATTTTTTTCACCCCTTTATCCCGTGTTTATATTCGAGTCTTTCTATTCTCCCTTCAACATCCTCTACTCTCTGCTGGGTTGAGTTTTTCCATGATCCCAGCTCCTCAACATCCCCTTCATACAGCTCAAATTTTTCATCCACCCCCGCAATATCCCTTTTTGTTGCAAGCCTGTACTCATCCATAAGGTCCGGCAGATGTTCGCTGAGGTACAGGTCCACCCTTTTGCCTACTGGAAGAGGATGAATTCTGAACACAGACTTAATCCGCTCCCCCACACCCAAGTTTTTCATCATATTACCTCTTTAATGATAAGGGCATAAAGGTTATATAGACTTTTCGATATCGAAAAAATTATAATCAAGTAAACATTACGCTACAGTGTGAAAAAGGACATCTATGCTGAGGTTGTGAGGAGAATCGCTAAAATCAGGGAGCAGGGCGAGCCCCCAAAATCCGATTTATTCTCATTTGATTCATTTGTTTGCGACCTCTGCAAGGGAATCATAGCCAGATCCAGGATTGTTCAATGCCCGTTTTGTGGCAGGTGGGTTTGCAGGGAAAAATGCTGGCATCAAACAGTTATGGCATGCACATCATGCTCTTCTGTAATCAAGCTGTGTAAAGAGTCAAAGAAAATAGCTCTGAAAGAAAAAATAAACTCCGCAACCGAAGGCAAATCAGTAAAGGTTTCACGTCGAAATCTAATGTTGCGGAGTTTAGTAAACAGAAAGGTAAAACCAAAATCATTGTTAAAAACAATTAAAAAGAGAAAGGGTGGAAAATGAAAGAGGATATTGATAATGTGTATGAAGGGCTGAGATGGTCAGAAAGACTGGAGAAGGCAAATCACAAAAAAGGTGAAGGTGGGAGGGCACTCAAAATTGTTAGAGGAGTACTTGTCGCTTTCGCTTCATATATTATACTTGTCCTAGCATTTGATATTTTGAACAATATTTTATATTCCCTTTCAAAAGGCACAAAATATCTTACAAACTGCTGGTTCTACCTTATATTCCCATCTGTATTTCTGGGTATTGCCTTTATGCTCTTCCCTGTCAAGGAATGACTAAGAATGATTATTTTTTGGTTTTGGTTTTTTTCACCAGTTTTTTGCTGATGCTTTTTTTGAGTTTCACTGCACTCTTTTTTATCTTTTTACCAGCAATTTTTCCGCTTTTCTTTAGCTCTTCGATTTTCTTTTTTGCAGTTTCCTTCACTGGTATATGTCTTGTTACCTCTACCTTGTCATTCTCTTCCGCAGAAAGCTTCTTTACGTCGCCTTCCCTTAATGAAATACTATTTTTTCCTATTATCTTATCCGGCACTGCCTTGGCTATAACCCATTTTTTGCCCTTCCATGCCTCAATCATCCCACCGGACTTAATGCCCAGTTTAGCGGCTATGTCTTTATGTATCCTGACGATACCAGCACCTGCAATCCTGCTTTTTTTCACAATCAACTCAGTCTTCTCCCCCATGTTATCACCAGAGACAGATAGCACTTAAGTGAATTTATAATTATCGGTGCAGGCAAGTAGCTAGGGCAACCTTCCCAGTTTGCTAGTCACATAAATTTTGTGTCTATGAGGCTGCAAACTTCCCTGTTTACGAGTCACATAGATTTGTGTGTCATCAAGGCAGGGGAGTTTGTGGGAAGTTTGGGGTTAGTAGATAGGGACTAGGGACTGTGTCTCCCCTGACCCCTAATCCCTGATTACTAACTCCTTGTCTGCCCCTAATCCCTAACCCCTGACTTCTAACTACTGATTAACAGAAATAATCTTATACCTATAACTATTTATATGGTTGGGGCGGGTGACAGAGCGGCGATGTGACCGACTGCAGTGGCCCTTTTCTTTTTCTAAAGAAAAAGAAAAGCGACCAGCGGAAAAGAAAAAGAATGGCAGATTACCTTCGGCAATCTGCCTAAGCCAATTGCATAGCAATTGGCTGTTTCTCTTTCTTTTTCATCAACGTTTTTCTTTCTCTTTAGAGAAAGAAAAAGGTTGTGGGGATCGGTTTTAAGGGGGTTCAACTCCTCCCCCGCCCATTTTCACGAGCTACGAAGTAGCGAGCAAAATATTTCGGAATTTACAAAGTGAATTCCTCATATCTGCTCATATACATTCGCAGAATACGAGGAATGCGAAGCATTCCGAAGTATTCACAAATTTGCGCAAGCAAATTTGTGTGAACAAAAGTGAAACGAACGAGTGAAAAACACAGGTAAAAATTAAAGTGATTAAAATGACACTAAAGCTGTATAATACACTAACAAAACAAAAAGAAGAGTTTGTTCCCATACATGGCAACAGGGTGAATATGTTTGTCTGCGGTCCCACAGTTTATGATTATTCCCATTTAGGACATGCCAGAACATATATTGTGTTTGATGTGATAGCAAGGTATCTCAGATACAGGGGATATTCTGTTTTTTATTTGATGAATATCACCGATGTTGATGACAAAATGATAAAAAGGGCAAATGAAACCGGGCTCTCTGTAAAGGGGCTTGCAGACAGGTTCACAGATGCGTTTCATGAGGATATGAAAAGATTGAACGTAATGTCTGTGAATCTTTATGCGAAGGCAACAGAACATGTGGATGAAATCATATCCCAGATAAAAACATTGATTGAGAAAGGTTTTGCGTATGATGTTGATGGTGATGTGTATTTTGAGGTTAGAAAGTTCAAGGATTTCGGGAAGCTTTCAAAGCAGGCGCTTGATGAACTGAAGGCTGGTGCAAGAATAGAGGTTGATGAAAAAAAGAGACGTCCTGAGGATTTTGCTCTGTGGAAAAAACAGAAACCTGATGAGCCGTTTTGGGCATCGCCCTGGGGAAACGGCAGGCCAGGATGGCATGTTGAGGATACTGCTATTACCACGACATATTTTGGGAATAAATATGATTTGCACGGCGGCGGCATTGACCTCCTTTTTCCTCATCACGAGTCTGAGATTGCCATAGCAGAGTCTGCCACGGGTGAAAAGCCCTTTGTGAAATACTGGGTTCATTCTGGTTTTCTTACACTTAACAAGGAAAAGATGAGTAAGTCCCTGGGAAACTTTTTCACCATCAGGGAGGTGCTGGAAAAATATGAATCTGAGGTTATACGTTTCTTCATGCTTAATGCCCACTACAGAAGCCCCATAGATTTCAGCGATAAAGGGCTGGATGAAGCAAAGCAGGGTTTGGAGAGAATTAAGAACACGGTGGATAATATCAAGGCAGCAGCTAAAAACGCCGGGGAAGGCAGTGAAGGAAACATACCTGATATTATTGCAGAGGCAAGGCAAAAGTTTTTAGATGCAATGGATGATGATTTCAATACAAGGGAGGCAATATCTGCTGTATTCGAGTTGACAAAGAGTGTGAATCAGGCAATCCCAGACGGGCTGAGCAGTTCTGCTCTTAACATGATAATAAGCACTTACAAAGAACTCGGAGGCATAATTGGTTTATTCCAGGATGAAAAAAAAGAGGGGGGAATTACAGGGGATTTAATCAGCCTTATAGTTGAGATAAGGGAGAATGCCAGGAAAAACAAGGACTGGGAAACCTCTGACAAAATCAGAAACAAATTAAAGGTACTTGGGATTGTGGTTGAGGATGCTGAGGATGGTCCCCAGGTAAAAATCAGGTAGGTGCTCTATACCTGTTTCTTACCATAAAGCTTTCTCGAAAGATTTTTCCTTGTAGAATGCCTTCATAGTGATTATGAGTATAGGAAAAATAAATGTTGAAAACATTGTTGCCTCTGCATCACTTGCGAAAACCCTGGATTTAAAAAAAATAGTAAAGGTGCTGAAGGGCGCCAAATATGCACCATCAGAATTTCCAGGGCTTGTCTACAAATTGAAGACGCCGAAAACTGCTATGCTGATATTCAGGTCTGGTAAAATTGTCTGCACAGGTGGGAAAAACATGGCAGACGTCAGACTGGCCATAAACACTGTAACAAAAAATCTTGAAAAAGCAAAAATTCCAGTGTATAAAAACCCAAAAATTGATGTTCAGAATATTGTTGCAGTATACAACATGGGGCTGGAGTTAAAACTGAATACAATTGCAATCAGTCTTGGACTGGAGAACGTTGAGTATGAGCCCGAGCAGTTTCCAGGACTTGTTTACAGGGTTGATGAGCCAAGGGTTGTAATGCTCCTGTTCGGCTCAGGTAGCGTCGTCTGCACAGGCGCAAGAAATGTGAAAGAGATTGAAATAGGGGTGAAAAAACTTACCACTGACCTGAAAAAATCAGGGCTCATACCATAAAATATACTACCAAAATATTTATATTTCTACCAAAACATATTGGTATTTATGAAAAACATAAAACTTGGGGACATAAAATTTGTGAATGACACAACAATAACCATCAGGAAATACAGAAGAAGGACGACTGTTCCAAAACAGGTTCTTGAGCATCTGAACCTCAAAGATGGGGCCGCAATAAGATGGATAATAATGAAAAATGGAACAGTACTTGTAATGAAAGGCGGATAAAATGACAGAGTTAATTCTGATTTTAATCATTATGGCGCTCATTATGGAAATAGTAGATTCAAGTTTGGGTATGATGTACGGCACACTGTTAAGCCCAATACTTGTTGGTTATGGTTTTAAACCAATACTGGTTGTACCTGCTATTTTACTCTCACAGGCAGTTGGCGGCATTGGTGGCACAATATCCCATCATAGGTTTGAGAATGCAGATTTCAATGGTTTGACAAGGGATACAAAGATAATGCTTGCAATGGCAATACCAGGATTACTGGTAGTACTGCTGGGTGTGTTTGCTGCTGTAAATATACCAAAACTATGGGTGGAAATCTATATAGGTATATTGGTTGTCGTTATGAGTGTGTTGTGTTTGTCGCCCATCAGGTACAGGTTTGCGTGGTGGAAACATTATGCAATTGGTATCCTTGCAGCGTTTAACAAAGCACTTACTGGCGGCGGTTTTGGTCCAGTGACAAGCACAGGGGGTATAATTGGCGGGCTGGAATCAAAGATTTCAATTGCAACCACAACCTATGCTGAAGTAATTATTTGTCTCGCATCTTTTATTGCATACATATTTTTTTATGGTAGTGTTAACATGGTTTTTGTGTGCTTATTGTGTTTTGGAGCAATTATCGGCGGTGTTATCGGCCCGTACATCAGCAGTAAAATAAATCATAGAGTATTACGAATACTGGTAGGCGTTCTGGGCGTAATGTCCGGTATATGGCTTTTGCTCAAAGTAATAAATATTTAAAGATTGTACAACCATTCACTGCTGTGAAGGCTTACATAACACCCTGCGGCATTGGTCTGGGGCATACAGGCAGGATGCTTGCTGTTGCAGACCAGCTTAAAAAAAAGAATGTTGAAATATTTTTTTCAACATACGGTCCTGCATACAATTTTGTGAAAAAAAACGGTTATTTTGTTTTCAATGCCCCAGGCATTATGTGGGATGAAACAGATGGTGTTGTGGATGTTGGAAGGACAGTTGCAAAAGCACCGGTTACTGCAAAAAAAATTTTGGGGCATTATCTGCTTGAATGTAAAAGGATAAAAAAATTAAAACCAGATGTTCTCCTCTCAGACTCAAGGTACACAACTCTGCTCGCAGCATCAAAACATAAAATCCCTGCTGTTTATGTTGCGAACCAGATAAAATTTGTTTTCCCAGAAATGATTTTCAAAAAAGAAAACTGAGAACATTGCCTCAAACCCGAGTTTACGACTTATTGAATTTTTCCGTCGTTATCCTTGTATTACCCATCTAAAAAAATTAGGTACTTAGAAACCGGCCCATATTAAGTTTCGAAAATACTTTTGCTGACCCTGGCTTCATATCCTCCAGCACCTGCTCAACCTTCCGCTTCTTATCCTTCATTACCACGAAGCCTATCCGGATACCATTCAAAGCTTTATTTAATTCGTATACCGACATCTCCGTATCTTGGAGTTTCCACAGCAAATAACGAAACATTGTGAGGCCTATTATACAGAGAAACACATGCACTTTTATTCGTGGGTCTTTCGTATGCCATTCTGGCATAACAGAGATTAACAGTCTATCCTTCAGAAATTTGAAATCATCCTCTATCATTGCTTTTCCATTATACGCTTTCACAACATCTTTTGCATCCCAACCCTTAATATCTGTGAATATCATCTGCTTCCCAAAGGAGGCAAACAATTTCTTCTCTGCCTTTGTATCTATCCATGCAGT
>JASEEW010000026.1 GCA_030019485.1 Thermoplasmatales archaeon
CGATATATATTTCTCTAAAAAAATACTAAGTGGAGCTTTTGATAAGACAGAAAGAATAACAAACGCTGTGTATGGTACAAGAATGTGCCCCAAAATGGCTATAGATAATAATAACACCCTCCATCTTGTGTGGTTTGATCGTAGAAATGATAGTACTTCAAATAAAGAAATTTATTACAAACGCACCCTCTATCCTGTTTCTGAAAAACCAATAATCGTCACCCAACTCCTTAATCAGACAACCTGTAAACCCGGGGATTCTATAACCGTTTCCGGCAACGCAGTTTACAATGATTCTACAGTCCCAAATGCGGATGTAACAATCAAGATTTTAGAAAAAGGCAATGAGTGGAATACTACAACAGACTTAAACGGAGATTATAGTGAAATAATAGTCGCACCTAATACTCCAGGTAACTATACAATCATGGTTACTATAACTTGGAATAATATAACTTCTGGTAATCATACTGGCTGGAAAATGATGCGATTAACTGTTGAACAAGAAAGCACAACAAATGGTGGTACAACAAATGATGGTACCACCAATGGAGGACAACCAGGTGGTGAAGAAAACAAGTATGGGGTTAATCTAAACTATGTGATTGGGATTGTTGTAATTGCTGTGTGTGTTATCATTGGGGTTATTTTGGTTAAACGTAGAGGGAAAACCACTACAAAAACAACGGAAAAGAAAACTGAGAAAAACACAATGAATCTCAGATGTCCAAAATGCAGGCAAATATTTAGAGTGGAGTTAAAACCTAAACCATTCAATGTTAAATGCCCATATTGCGGTAAAGAAGGAATGATAAAATGAATTCGTTAAAAATCTTTGAGGAAGAAGCAAAAAAATTGTTGAATAATGCATTAGAAAAACTCAACCTGAAAACAGTGATTCTTCTTGAAACACCGCCTGCTGAAAAGGGTGATTTTTCTTTTGCCTGTTTTCCTTTATCCAAGATTGTGAAAAAGGCGCCCGATAAAATCGCAGAAGATATTGTGAGAAACATTGACAAAACAGAATACATCCAAAAGATCAAAAACATTGGCGGTTATGTGAATCTTTATCTTGACACCGAAAAGTTGAAGGAAATTACTGTTAAATCAATCCTTGACGAAAAAGAAAAATATGGATGTTTTCCTCAAAAAAATGCTAAAATCATTCTTGAGCACACATCAGCAAATCCTACTGGCCCTGTACACGTTGGCAGGGCAAGGAACCCTATAGTTGGTGATAGTCTTGCAAGGCTCCTGAGGGCTTATGGTTATGATGTGAAAACAGAGTATTATGTAAATGACATGGGAAAACAAACCGCGATACTTGCATGGGGTGCTGAAAACATTAAGGAAAAAAATGATGAAAAAAGGGAGAACTACAGGCTTGTTAAGATTTATCAAAAGGCAAACAAAATGATGGAAGCGAACCCTGAGATCGAGTCGCAGATAAACCAGCTAATGCTGAGGTACGAACATGGCGATAAGGATGTTGAAAAACATGTTAAGGACGTCTGCAAAAATGTTCTAAACGCAAATGCGGAAACACTCAAAAAAATAAATATCTGCATTGATAACTATGTCTGGGAATCACAGTTTGCAAAGGACAGAAGTGTTGATGAAATTACGGAGAAACTGAAAAAAACTGAATACTGCAAAAATGAAAACTGGGCTTATTATCTTGATTTGGAAAATTTTGGAATCCATGGGAGAGATACCAGATTCTTTTTCACAAGGAAGGATGGAACAAGCCTTTACACTACGCGTGATTTGGCATACCATCTGCATAAATTCAAAAACTCGGATATAGCAATCAATGTTCTTGGTGAGGATCATAAACTTGAAACACAACAGCTGGGAATTGCCTTGTCCCTCCTCGGCGTAAAAAAGAAACCTGAAATTGTTTTCTATTCCTTTGTTTCACTTCCTGAAGGGAAAATGTCAACAAGAAAAGGAGCAGTGGTTTATATTGATGATTTGATTGATGAGGCAGTGGAAAGAGCCTACAATGAAGTGAAAAAAAGAAGGAAGGAATTCTCAGAACATGAGTTCAAAAAAATATCTGAAAAAGAAATGAAAAGAATCGCGGAAACAATCGGCACGGGTGCAGTCAGGTACAACATCATAAGGGTTCAGAATGAAAAACAAATTGTTTTCAGATGGGAGGATGCATTAAATTTTGAGGGAAACTCAGCACCTTTTATACAGTATGCGCATGCAAGAGCGTGTTCAATCCTAGGAAAATCAGAAGGTTACAGGTCTTTTGATGTTAAGTTTTTAAATGATGAAACAGAAATTAGGCTAATAAAAACACTTGCAAGATTTCCAAACATTGTTGAAGAATCTGCTGTTTCAAGAAAACCCTATAAAATTGCATCCTATGTTTTTGAGCTTGCATCCTGTTTCAACCAGTTTTACAGGGACATGCCTGTTTTGAAAGCAGAGGAAAATGAGAGAAACGCACGTCTTGCGCTTGTTGACTGCTCCAGGATTGTTTTAGAGAATGCTCTGAATCTTCTTGGGATAGATGCACCTGAGGAGATGTGAACGTTTCTGTAACAGAAACAAAATGTTTAGGTGATAGAAACAAATCTGATGGTGCTATTTGTCCTTATCCATTTCATTACACAATTTTCCCCAGAATCCTATTAGTATCGGCCTGATTTTCTTGTAATCCTTTTCCGATAACTCACAGAAGAACACATCCTCAATAGCATCCATCTCTTTCTCTGTTACATTTATACTTATTTTCATAATACGTAAAAAGGTTGCCTAACATATAATTTTTTGGAACTGGTTTAGCGTCGTCCCACAACACCAAAAACTAAAAATTTAAGTATTACTATGGTAATACTATATAACATGGAGACAATAAATGTGAAAATGCCAGAGGAGCAGGTAGAGGAAATGTGTAGGTATCTCAGAAAACATAAGTATCCTTCAAGAAGTGAGTTTATCAGGGATGCTGTGAGAAGGATGATGGAACCGAAGCTAAGTGAAGAAGCATTAATGGATGTTATCCAAGCAAGACTTGAAGCGAAACAAGGTAAAGGGATACCTATAGAAGAGCTCATATGAAATACAATATAATTTTCATGCCGACAGCAAAGAAAAGGCTGGAGGCTCTTGAAAAAATGGTAAGAAAAAGAATTTTGAAAAAGTTACTGAGCATAGAAGAAGAACCGAAAAAATATCTCAAGAGATTAACAAGAATAAATGCATATAAGTTAAGAATTGGAAAATATAGGATTATAATGGATATGGATGAAAATAAAAAGGTTATAAACGTTTTAACATTAGGAATTAGAAAACAGATGTATAAAAAATGAGGTGACCTAAAACATAAAAAGGCATTAATCCTATTCATCATTAATGAACCCAAATCTCAGAAAAATACTTGAAAAACAGCATTACAAAATTGTTGGCAGTCATTCAGGTGTTAAAACCTGTCACTGGCTGAAAGAGAAGCTGATTCATAACAGATGCTGCTACAAGGAAAAATTCTATGGAATAGCATCACACAGATGCTTACAGATGACACCAACAATTAATAATTGCACCCAGAACTGCCTTTACTGCTGGAGGTATCAGGGCTTCACCGAGCAAGAAATAAAAAAGTATGATGAGCCTGAGTTTATTTTGGAGAAAAGCATAGATGCGCAAAGACTGCTTATCTCTGGTTTCAAAGGTGATGAAAGATGCAATAAGAAAATGTTTGAGGAGGCATACAATCCAAATCAGGTTGCAATATCACTTTCTGGTGAGCCAACAATTTATCCCAAACTTGCTGAATTCATAGACATCTGCCATAAAAGGGATATGACAACCTTTGTTGTTTCAAATGGAACACAACCGGAAATAATAGGAAATTTAAAACCGACCCAGCTTTACATTACTGTTGCTGCGCCAAACAGGGAAATCTATGAAAAACTTTGCGCGCCCATAGTAAAGGATGGCTGGGAAAAAATCAATGAATCGCTTGAGATTCTGTCATCCTTGAATACAAGAACAGCAATCAGGCATACGCTTGTTGATAAATGGAACCTTGGATATGAAAATAATTATGCGGAACTTGATATGAAGGCAGAGCCTGACTTCATAGAGTGCAAGGCATACATGTTTGTTGGATATTCACGTCAGAGGATGAACCTTGAAAACATGCCGTCCCATGAAAAGATAAAAAAATTTGCTGAGAAACTATCAGAGCTTACAGGTTATGAAATTGCTGGTGAGAAAAAGGATTCAAGGGTTGTCGTTCTTGCCAGGGACAAAAGTAGGATGAGGATTTGAAACATTGAATAATTGAGAATATCTATCAATACAATAGAATGTTATTCATGGGTATAAAAGAAATTGAGATGATAAAGTTAGGCTATCTAAATCTTTCACCTGTTATTTTTTCAAACAAATCAATGTAGAATCTGCTTACCTCTTGAATCTTCTCATCAGGCAAAGGAGGAATATCAGGCTCACTCAAACCTTTTTTCCTTGCACTCATGAGTTTTTCATAATAGTTTATTTCCCTGTAATACTGTCTGGCATATTCTTTGCTTAACTCAACAAACCTCCCTTTTTCATATTTACCTGCGTCCCAGAACCTGTCCTCATCAGCAGTTCCAAACGTGTCAACCAGCATTATGTTCCTGTTTTCATCAAAAGCAAACTCCTTTTTCCCATCAACATGGATAAGCCCCCTCTGCCTTACGGCACTGTTGATTTCGCAGTCTATTCTAAAAAATATTTCTTTTATCTCCCCATACTCCTCTTCGGATAGCCCTGAGATTTTCAAAGCCTCCTTTAAATTCAGGTTTCTGTCTGTTTTTTCCAGTTTTGTTGTAACCTCAAAAAAAGGCACCATGAGTTGGTCACCATATTTCACATTATAATCAGGATCAAAACCAAGTGTTTCATTTTTGATTTCTTTGTTTTTTATCCTGTCAAAAAGTGAGCCTGCGACATAGTACCTGCATATGAATTCCAGGGGTATCAGGTAGTTTGCTGTTTTTTCATTCAGCCTGCTGTAATCCCTGATTATATCAACCCTTTTCACCCTCATCCTGTTAGGCCCTGTTGTTTTAATAAAATGTGTTTTAACGCCCATCTTTTCTGCAGCCCTGAACCAGTATGCGCTTGTCCTGCACAAGGTTTCCCCTTTATGCGGCACATCAGATGGTATAATTTTGTCAAAAACAGAGACCCTGTCTGTGAAGAAAAACTCCAGCTCATTCTTGTTCTCTGTTTCATACACTTCCTTGACCTTGCCTTTCCTTATCAGTTTCATTAATTGTGATATCTGATGAAAAGCATTTAATAGTTTCTAATATATTCATATTAAATGGATAAAAACACTGCCGAAACACTGGAAACATACGGTAAGGGCATTACGATAGGCACACTCGGCTCGCATTCAGCATTGAATATTTTTAAGGGTGCAAAGGAGGAAGGGCTCAAAACTGTATGCATTTGTAAAAAAGAGGATCAAATTGTTTACTCCAGGTTCCCACTGGCTGATGAAATAATCCTGGTTAACAATTTTAAAGAGCTTCTGGATGAAAAGATTCAGAAGAAGCTAAAAAAAATGAACACAGTCCTTATTCCGCATGGTTCGTTTAATGCATACATTGGAACCGAAAACATGCTCAAAAAACTGTCTGTGCCGATGTTCGGGAACAAAAATCTTTTACACTGGGAAACAAACCGGGAAATGCAGAGGAAATGGCTTATAGATGCTGGCTTAAAACTTCCTAAGGTGTTAAAATCCCCTGATGAAATAAAAGGGCTTGTGATTGTTAAATACCCGGGGGCAAAAGGTGGAAAAGGTTATTTTCTTGCGCATTCAAAGGAAACATTTCATAAAAAAGGACAGGAAATGATACATAATGGGCATATGTCTGAAGATGAGCTAAAAAATGCTCACATCCAGGAATACATAATTGGTGTGAACATATATGCATCATATTTTCATTCTGTCTTAAATAATGAAACAGAGTTCCTTGGTGTGGATAAAAGATATGAGAGTTTCGCGGACAACATAGGCAGGATACCAGCAGATGAACAGATAGAAATGCGCATCAACCCTACATACACAATTGTTGGCAACATCCCTTTAACAATCAGGGAATCACTTCTGCCCGAGTATCTCAGAATGGGGGACAGGGTTGTTGAGCAGGCAAAAAAGATAGCAAAACCCGGTATTATAGGTCCTTTCTGCCTTGAAACAGTTGTTACAGAAAAACCTGATATAGTTACATTTGAGATTTCTGCGAGGATTGTTGCAGGAACAAACGTAGGCATAGGCACGTCACCATATGCATATCTGAAGTATGGTGAAAAAATGTACATGGGAAGAAGGATTGCAAAAGAAATAAAAGAGGCATTAAAATCAGATAAATTGAGGAATGTTGTGACATAGGGGAAAAAAATGAAAAAACTCAATCTTACAATGGAGGATGTGCTAAAGAGACTCGAAAAAAATGAAATAAGCTCTGAGGAGGCAAAGAAAGAACTGAGAATACTTACAATTGAAAAAATTGAAAACGCAGCGCTTGATATTCACAGAAAGTACAGAAGAGGAATACCAGAGGTGGTTTTTGGTGAGGGAAAGGAAGTAAATGATATTGTAAAAATCGTGAAAATACTTGTGGAGAGAAACGGTTATGCGCTGGTTACAAAACTGAACAATTACAGTAAAATAGTTTCTCAGCTGAAAGGATTACAACTCGATTACAATAAAAAAGCAAAAACATTGCTGGTGAAAAAGAAAAATCATGTTTTTCCGAAAAACGGTAAAATTGGAATAATTGCTGCCGGAACTGCTGACATCCCTGCTGCTGAGGAAGCAAGGGTTGCTGCAGGGGTGATGGGCTGCGAGGTGTTCAAAGCATATGATGTTGGAATATCCGCACTGCACAGGGTTTTTGAGCCGTTAAAAATGATGATGGAAAAAAATGTTTCAGCGATTGTTGTTGTTGCAGGCATGGAAGGCGCACTGCCATCTGTTGTATCAGGTCTTGTGGATGTCCCTGTGATTGGTGTTCCAACATCAGCTGGTTACGGCATTGGTGAAAAAGGGGTTGGTGCGCTTACAACAATGCTTCAGACCTGCTCACCTGGTCTGGCAGTTGTGAATATTGATAATGGTTTTGGCGCGGGTATTTTCGCAGGATTGATAGCAAGGAGGAGTAAACATGGTTGAGGTGGGAATAATAATGGGAAGCATATCTAATAAAGAAACAGGGAAGAAATGCTCTGAAACACTTGAAAAACTGGGAATAAAGTATAAAATTACCGTGGCGTCCGCGCATAGAACACCCGAAAAGGTAAAAAGTATCGTGAAGGAATATGAGAAGAAAGGGGTAAAGGTGTTTATTGGGATTGCTGGTTTATCCGCAGCACTGCCAGGCGTTATAGCGAGTCTTACAACAAAGCCTGTTATAGGTGTTCCAACAGATGCAGCGCTCGGGGGTCTTGATGCACTGCTGTCAATATCCCAGATGCCTAGCGGTGTACCTGTTGCGACTGTTGGTGTTAACAACGGGAAAAATGCGGCGCTGCTGGCAGCAGAAATCATAGCTGTGTCTGACAGGGAAATTGAGGAAAAAATAAAAAAGTACAGAAATGAGTTGAGAAGAAGCACAGAATCATCCGTAAAAACATTAGAAAAGACATAAGGGGGTTACAAAACATGAAAGAATTTAAAATAGCGTGTGCCCAAATTGATTTAGCGCTTGGAGATAAAAAAGCAAACCTAGAAAAAGCATCTAAATTTGCCTCTATGGCATGCGATAAGAACGCTGATGTTATTTGCTATCCAGAGTATCTTACAACCGGGTACGCATCTGAAAAAATCAATAATCTGGCTGAACCTATCCCAGGGCCAAGCACTGAAAAACTGCAATCAATAGCAGAAGAAAATAATATTTGCGTTGTTGCAAGTCTTGCTGAAGTCTTCAGAGATAAAATGTATAACACTGCGATATTCATAGATTCAGAAGGTAAACTTTTAGGCAGGCACAGAAAGGTACATTTGTTTTACACAGAGCCAAATTACCTTCAACATGGAAATGAATACATAACGTTTGATACTAAACTTGGCAAAGTTGGTTTAATGATATGCTATGATGCAATTTTTCCAGAGGTAGCGAGAGCGCTTGCTCTTGAAGATGCTGAGATTATATTCATGCCTGCTAATTGGCCTGAGCCTTTTATTCCTCAATGGTTATTGGCAACGGGTGCACGCGCACTTGACAATCAGGTATGGGTAGTAGCAGTCAACCGAATTGGTTCCGATGGTACGTTTACATACTTCGGCAGGAGCAGGGTTGTTGACCCGTATGGTAACCCTGCAGTCGAATCCCATGGTAATAATGAAGAAATAATCACAGCCAAACTCGAGCCAAAAAAATCAGAGGAATTTAAGAATACTGTCAACTTTTTGAAGGATAGACAGCCGAAAACCTATACCAGAGTGGCTAGTCATTGATCACAAAGAAAAAATTAAACTCCACGACTCTGATTTAAGATTAAAATGAGGTAAACAATGAGCAAGGAAAAAGATGTAATTATTTATATCGTAGATATTCATGGATCTGAAAAATTGTATAAAACATTTCTTAATAAAGCCATACAAGAAAAAGTGAACTCCATAGTTATTGGCGGTGACATTCTTCCCAAATCTTCTACTAACGATCTTATCAATTTGCAGAAAAACTTTATAAAAACTAAATTGATTTCACTATTCAAAAAGTTCAAAAAGAAAAACCCATCTATAACCATTTATTTGATGATGGGGAATGATGATTTTAAAATTAATATGCCACTTTTAGAAAAGGAGGAACAAAAAGGATATTTTAGATTGTTAGACATGAAAGTGCACAAACTAAACGGTCAATTTAATATTTGCGGTTACAGTCACGTTCCCCCGCTTCCTTTTCTAATGAAAGACTGGCAAAAACATGATACTAAAAAAACAAAAGAATTATCAATTAAATGTGATAAAAAATTTCGTGAACTCATTGTGTGTAAAGGTGAGCAAAGAAAAAAGTTAGAAAAAGAATATTTCTCATCGCTTTCAAAATTAGGATACACACACAACATACATTACTATACTGAAGAAGGAATTCTCAGTGTGAAAGAAAATGATAAAACTACAATAGAAGATGACCTAAAAGTTTAGCAAGGAAAACCAATCCAAAAAAGACAGTCTTTGTAATACATAGTCCTCCTTGGAACACAAATCTGGACATGGTATATCCAAATGGAACACATATCGGCAGTAAAGCTGTTAGGGAATTCATCGAAAGAGAACAACCCCTGTTAACCTTTCATGGACATGCTCATGAATCATTTGAAATCACAGGACAATTTAAGGAAGTTATTGACAAAACAATTTCAATTAATCCAGACAGCGAGTATGATAAGGATAAATTAAATGCAGTGGTATTTGATATTTACAATCTCAAAGATATAAGACACATAAAAGTTGAGGGTTAATTATGAAAACAAAAATCATAAAGATAAATTCTAAAAATCCAGAAATTTTCAAAATTAAGATAGTTGCTAAAATTTTGAGAAAAGGAGGTTTGGTTGCCTTCCCTACAGAAACAGTTTATGGCTTGGGAGCAGATGCTCTGAACCCAAAAGCAGTGCTTAAAATATTCAAAGCAAAAAAAGACCTGGGGATAATCCCATAATTGTGCATATATGCAGAAAAAAAGAAATTTATAATCTTGTAAAAAAACTGCCTGAGTCTGCGGAAGAATTAATTGGGAGATTCTGGCCTGGGCATTTAACCCTGCTTATGAAAAAATCAGGGATTGTACCTAAGGCAACTACTGGGGGTTTGGATACCGTGTGTGTTAGAATGCCTTCTCATCCTGTTGCACTTGCACTTATCAAAGAATCAGAAACATCTATTGCAGCGCCATCCGCGAATCTTGCAGGCAGGCCAAGCCCTACAACAGCCCAGCATGTCTTAAAAGATTTAAAAGGCAGGATAGACTGTGTGATTGATGGCGGCTCAACAAAGGTTGGTGTGGAATCTACAGTACTAGATCTTACCTGCGAAGTGCCTACAGTACTCAGACCAGGGGGTGTGAGTCTTGAAGAACTGAAAAAAAATTCTGGGTGTTGTTAAACTACATAAACTTGCAAAAACAGAAATGAAGATTGAAACCTCAATTACACTTTCACCATGCATGAAATACAAACATTATGCACCTGAGACTGAGATGATATTGGTTGAAGGTAAAAGTGAAAAAATTGTGGAAAAAATTCGAGAGCTTATCAAGAAGTACTCAGACAGAAAAATTGGAATACTTTCTATTACAGGCTCTAAATATGATGCAGAAGTTGTAAACTTTCTTGGAAAAGATTTGAACAGAGTTGCAGAGCATTTGTTTTCAGCATTACGCGAACTTGATAATCAAAACATAGATTTGATACTTGCGGAAGGCTGTATTTCAAGAGGCATAGGGCTTGCGATAATGAACAGACTAAGAAAAGCGTGTGGTTATAATATTGTGAGAGTGTAAGATTTTATTAGATTGCTCAAATTTCAAATTGCGTCATCAAAAGACTTCCTCAGCCAAAACTAAATATAGTTAAAAGTTATGCATATATAATGGATGACGGAGCAAAAGCAAAAAAAAGAATAGAAAAGAAGAAACTTTCTGGTCTGAAGAAAGATCTCGGGCTTCTTGAGCTTTTCTGCATATCATCAGGTGCTATGATTAGCTCAGGATTATTTGTTCTGCCAGGGCTTGCATTTGCAAAGGCAGGACCTTCTGTGATTCTTGCTTATTTGTTAGCAAGTATTTTGATGATACCTGCCATGCTCTCCAGTGCTGAACTATGTACAGCCATGCCAAAGGCAGGTGGAAATTTCTTTTTTATAGACCGGAGCATGGGTCCTAGGATGGGCACGCTTGGGGGACTTGCTGACTGGTTTTCTTTGTCATTTAAAACAGCATTTGCCATACTGGGAATAGGTATATTTGTATTGCTTATTAACCCTGGTATCACAGATCTTCAGATAAAGTTTGTTGCTGTAGCATCCTGCCTGTTTTTTACTCTTATCAACATAATCGGTGTTAAACTCACAGGGAAGTTCCAGATAGCAATGGTTGTCACCCTTATCTCCCTGCTTGTTTTCTATATTGTCTCTGGTTTTTTTTCTGTTCAATTCGAGAGATACACACCATTTATGCCACTTGGTCTAAGCTCTGTTTTCGCAACAGCAGGCCTTGTTTTTATTTCCTATGCAGGTTTAAATAAAATTGTTGGTGTTGCAGAAGAGGTTAAGAACCCGGGACGAAACATACCCAGGGCGCTGTTTCTCTCATGGGGCATTATGTCTTTACTTTATGTTTCAGTTATTTTTGTAACAGTAGGCGTGTCAGACCCTGGTCAACTGCGAAATTCTCTCATACCAATTTCCCTTGGTGCAGGCAATTTCATGGGCTGGGGGGGTTGCATAATAATGGGTGTCGCAGCGATTCTGGCATTTGCTACTACAGCCAATGCAGGACTGCTGACTGCTTCCAGGACACCGATGGCTATGAGCAAAGACGAATTACTACCGCGTGCTTTAGGGAAAGTATCCAGGCGCGGAACACCTGCTTTCTCCATAATCTTCACTTCTTCCTTCATGATTTTTGTTATTTTGTTTCTGGACTTGGAAAACCTTGTTAAGGCAGCATCAACCATGATACTCATGTTGTTTGTGTTTGTGAACCTATCCCTTATCATTATGAGGGAAAGCAAAATACGAAACTACAGGCCAACGTTTAGGTCTCCTTTTTATCCATGGGTCCAGATAATCGGGACTGTTGGATACATATTTCTTATTTTTGAAATGGGGATAATTCCTATTCTGATAGTTGGGGGTTTCATTCTCTGCGGACTCGGCTGGTACCTGATTTATGCAAGCGGCAAAATAAAAAGAGAATACAGTCTTCTACATGTGGTTGAAAGGGTTACAGGGATTAAATCAACAAATTACATGGTGGATGAGGAGTTAAGGGAAATACTGATAGAAAGGGACAATATTACTGAGGAGAGATTTGGCAGTTTAATTAAAAACTGTGTAATACTTGATTTTGAAGAACCACCCCTGCCAGGGGTTCTTACTAAACAGGTTGCGCACATACTTAAAGAAGACATAGGCGTGGATGAAAATAAGATATTCCATTTGCTGCTGACCAGAGAAAAGAAAAGGAGTGTAATGATTAAACAGGGTGTGATTGTGCCATCCATAATCATTCCCGGGCACAAAAAATCAGATATTATTTTCGTTAGATGCAAAAAAGGCATTACATTTTCTGATGATTATCCCCCTGCTAATGCTGTGTTTATAACAGTATCCACATCAGATGAACAGCATTTTTATCTTCATTCTCTTATGTGGCTCACCCAGATAGCAGAAACCCCTGATTTTGAAACGAAATGGTTAAACGCGCAGAATACTGATGAACTGCGGGACATTATTTTATCATCATGGAGGAAACAAAGGTTCTAAGCAATACAGATTTATATCCGAAACAGGATTATAGTCCTATGCAGAATCCATTTGGGAAAAACTATGACCAGGGCTCGGTATGCGCATTCTGCAAAGGCTCAAAGATGCTCTGCGGAAAGGAAAGATGCCCTATACTTGTTCGTTTTTATGCGTCCATGAAAACAAAAAAACTTATTGATTCATTAACAATTGATGGAAGTTCACCACCAGGTGTTTTTGTTGGAAGAATAGGATACCCCTATGTTTCAATAGGGCCCCTTGTTCCCCCGTTGCATGGTGATACGTCCCTGCTTGACACACCTGAGCATTGGCTTGGGAAAAGCATTGATGAGATTGTTGATTTCAGGTCAGCACTTGTAAGAGGAAAGCACAGAGTTAACGTTACAGACATTGATGAAAAAATCGCAGAAAAAACAAGGAGTCTTGCATTATCCATAAACCCGGCTGATGTTGAGGCAGAGTTCATGAAAAAACCAGCTGGAAGGCTTGTCCTTGATGATGAGGTGCAGCCCTATGGTCCTTCAGCAGAATTAAAAAAGATGAACATAGGAAGCATAAAGTTTGACGGCAAAATTGAGAAAGCATACTATGATACTGATTTGAAAGCAAAGGATGCAGTCCTTGAGCTGTACGGAAAGGGTGCGCTTGTTTCAAGGATTCAGAAAGCATTTTCTGTTGGCACTTTCGGAATAAAAAAACAGAGAAGATTTGTTCCCACAAGATGGGGCATAACAGCTGTTGACAGCATGATAGGAAGGGAATTGAGGGAAAAGGTGAAAAACTATCCTTTGATAAACGAATTTAGGATGTATGAGTCATGGGAGCTTGACAACAGATTCATTGTCCTCATGATGCCCCTTAGCTGGAGGTATGAGCTTGTTGAAGCATGGTATCCAAATACAGTGTGGAATCCAAGAGGTAAAAAAATTGTTATTTTCTCAAGCAGCGAGGGATACTATGGGAGGAAAACATATGCTGAGATAGGAGGATGCTACTATGCAGCGCGTCTTGCAGCAGCAGAGTTTTTATCCCAGGAAAGGCGTCAGGCTGGTGTTGTGATACTCAGGGAAGCGCATCCCGGTTATATTATGCCTGTTGGCGTGTGGAATGTAAGGGAGAATGTCAGAAATGCTTTCAAAAAAACACCAAGAAAATTTGAAACATTAAAAGAATCATTGTCATACATCTCATCAAAACTTGACATAAAAATAAGCAGATGGATAAACAACAGCAGAATCCTGAAAGATGTAATTTATCAGAAAAGGATTGAAGATTATGAAAATCAATGAAATAAACTGCAAAACCGCTTTATCTAAATCAAAACTGCCAGGGCTGGATTACGCACTCAATCCTTACAGGGGATGCGAGCATAACTGTGTTTACTGCTATGCGCCATCTGTTTTAAATGAAAAAAGAAAATGGGGATCTTTTGTTGATATAAAAAGAAACCTGCCAAATGTTTTGGCAAAGGAATTGAAAAAGAAAGGAAGGGTTGGCATTGGCACAGTGACAGATGCCTATCAGCCTGCTGAGAGAAAATATGAGATTACAAGAAGATGTTGTGAGATTTTGCTTAAACATGATTTTCCATTATGCATCCAGACAAAGTCAGCACTTGTTTTGAGGGATATTGATATTATAAAAAATTTTTCAGACAAGGAGGTTGGTTTCACAGTCACAACAATTGATGATGAGGCAAGAAAAAAATATGAGCCGTATTCTTCATCTGTTGAAGAAAGATTAAATGCATTAAGAATACTTGGAGAAAACAATATTCACACATGGGTTTTCATAGGGCCGGTAATGCCTTATATTACTGAGAAAAACATTGATAAGCTGATAGATAGTATTGCCAAAGCTGGAGTGAAAAATGTGATTGTTGATAAACTAAATCTGAAAACCAGTACATGGGAAAGGATTAAAACATTTTTGTCAAAATACTACCCTGAACTCATACCAGGGTATGAAAAGGTTTTGTTCACAAAAAATGATTATTTTGAGAAAGTTGAATTAAAAATCTCTGTTTTATGCAGGAATTATGGTATAAGGTGTGAGAAGGCGTTTTGAGCCACCTCAACCCTTATTTTTTGCGTCAGGCAAGGAAAGTTTTTAGAAAACGGAGTCATTTCAGATAGTTAAGGAATTTAAGAAAAAGATAAGTGTAAAGTCAAGGGAGATATGCAACATTGGTAAACAAATGAAAAGTTCAAAGTGCAAAGTGTAAAGTGCAAATTTTGCATTTTTCAATTTGCATTCTTCATTTTTCACTAGTTATTATGGAAAACGTTGAAAACGTTTTCCTAATATTTTA
>JASEEW010000027.1 GCA_030019485.1 Thermoplasmatales archaeon
GCGGATTTAACATCAGTGGCAAACCAGTACCCTGGTTCTAAGCATGTTGATTTAACAATAGGCTCTTATGATGGCACAATTTACTATTACGAGAACACTGGTTACTATGCATATGAATCAAACTGGTCCTCTAAAAATATATACAATGATGTGAACACTTACCTGCAAGTTTTGGATCATCCAGCAAGATATTCAAAGCCTGCACTTGCAGATTTGGATGATGATGGTGATTTTGATTTAACAATTGGAACAGACAGCGGCAAACTGTATTATTTCAGAAATGATGGGACTTCAACAAATCCTTCCTGGACGTATGTATCTGGTATGTATGACAACATGGAAACCCGCGCCTATGCCGCACCAGTTCTTGCAGACATGGATAAAAACAAACTGATGACCGATAACTGTTTATATGATATTGTTGTAGGCAGGGGTGATGGGCATATACATTTGTACAAAAATGTTGGAACAAATAGTAATGCAGGATGGGATGTTTTCCCATATGCTGCTGAGAATGTGAGTCATCATCTAAAGTACAGGAATCTGAGTTATCTTGAGGAATATGTGAATCTGATTCTGGATGTTGAAAACGAGTATGTTGATGAGATCGCTTTCTGTATAGCGCATACCTCTGTTGATGTTTTGACAGATGATGATGTTTATCCCGATGTTTTCAGAAAGAATGCTGAGCTGATTTATGAAATCAACAACACAGGAGGTATTCAGTATGCAAACCTTGTTGAAAAAGGGGACATTTCAACTGGGGATTACTGGACAACAATAGAATATCATACAAATGAGGGACTGTTGGAGTTGCCACCTGATATTTATTACTGGTTTGTTGTTCACCCAAAAATCACTGATGAAATACCAACATTCATCAACCCTGAAAACGGCAGGCCTGATGAAAACGGTGTTTTCTGGAGGGAGTATTTGTTTTATCATGCTGATGAAAATTATCCACCTGATCCTGATACTGATACAAACAATGATGGCGTACCAGATTATTATTATCCAAAGGATGAGAAACCACCTTTGCTTAAGGACAAAATAGCAAACATCACAATAATGTATGATAATGTTCCATATACTGCGCCCGCCGGATATGACAACTATGGGCATTATTTTGAAGGTAATCCAAGAAACTGGAACTGGAGCTATGACAAAGGTCATGCAGTTGAGGTTGTAAGCAACTGGGTTGAGAAAACACTGCCGTTGAATGAACAAGAAAGTGATGATGGTGAACATAGGGGTTTAGTACAGCCTGTAAGAATAGCACATCACCATAATGGTAACTGTGGTGAGTTGCAGGATTTAACTGTTGCGGCAGCGAGAACATGCATGATACCTGCTGCTGGTGTATCTCTTATTGGTGAGGACCATGTATGGTCTGAGTTTTACTCTGGAAATTCATGGCATCAATGGGATAATCTCTGGAGCGATAGTGGCTCTGTAATTGACCAATTTAACTATTACTGGACTGAATTTTGTGGTGGTCACAGAGGAGGCTCAGGCATTTTCAAATGGAATGGTGATGACAGCATAACAGATGTTAGCGATAAATATCTTATAGACAAGGATGGAAATCATGTATCATCTGTGACAAAGGTAGTAGTGAATGATGCAAATGGTAACCCTGTTGATGGCGCAAAGGTGGTTGTCTCAAGCTACTGGTATGCTGACAACTACATTGAAAGCATTACTGGTATGACATTTAGGTTTGTGCATTATGTCCCTGGTGCTGCATACCCAAGCATCTGGGGTTACACAGATTCTGATGGCACATGCGAGTTTAGATTGGTTGGAAATTTTACTATAAATATTTCAAGTAAAATGGGAAGTGATGAAAAAAATGTTCATATTCTTAAAGAAGGGGAAACTGCCACAGTGGGAGACGTGCTTTGCTTTATGGCAGGGGTAGATTATGGTTGGATAACAAATGATGCTACTGAACAAACTAAATGGGAAATGAATTACGGAAGTGGAAATACAGGTGGGCATGCAGGGGGTGACATAAGAAACAGATATAATGATTATACCGGAGATTATGGGGAATGGTTTGAGCCTGGAAACTACACAGTGCACTATGTTACAGATAGGACCCATGCTTACAATGACTGGGTAGCAGAGCCTCCTACAAATCCTGAAAAATGGGGAATTGGAGTCACAGGGGGCGGCATAGATATTTCTTTAACAAAAGCTGAAAGTAAGGGTTATAAAGGTTATAGTAAGGGTTATTATGAAGAAAAATTTACTCTTATACAAAGAGCAAAACTTGATATATACTGTGTAGGTGAGTGGGTGAACAGTATTAAATTCAAACTATCTGGCACGATTCCAAACCCAGGATTAAAAAAGGATACAGAAATACCTCAGAGCCCACTCAATTATATGATAAACATAAGCTATGAGGTTACAAAAGGGATACAATCTCAGGAAAATCTTTATGTTGACAATGAATATCTCGGGGAGGTTAATACATATATTGATTTCTTTATAACAGATAAAACAAACATGAAAAAATATCTCAATGGGTTACCATTTGATTACAGGATGCTGAACATAAATTATGCTTCCAACGCCTCTTCTGATTACATAGATAATGATTGGTACATTGTTTTCTCAAATGATGATGCAGAAACAAAAAAGATTATGGATATTAACATCACCTTGAAGAGAGAGAAAAAATGGAATACGGAAACAACTATGGAAGTTCATCCCAATGGTTTTATTAGTGGTACCGCATCATCAGATGTGAACATCACAAAAATTCGGATAAGGGTAAATGATGGAAGCTGGATAACTGCATGGTCAGGTATTTCATCTGAACCTGTAAGTTGGAATTATACTTTAAACATGAGCATTTACTATCCTGGGAAATGCATAATCTATGCAAGGGTGGTGGATGAAAAACGATATGTCAACATTGTATCACAAGAAGGTATAATATACTGTCCTCTGCCAGCAATCAACATAGTACATCCTATATCAGGGGAGATGATTGAAAAAACAATATCTGTTTCTGGAACGGCATCTGACATAAACATTATCCAAAAAATGTGGGTAAAAATTGGTGATGGAAAATGGGCTGACCTAGAAATTACTGAAGAAGAAGGGGGATGGAACTGGAGAAACAAAACTGGCAAAGGGTTGGATACCACCGCTGTCAATGATGGGGGGCAGAAAATCTATGTAAAAGCATTTAATGGAATAATGTACACTGTGGTGTCTGTTGAGGTTATAGTTGACAATAACCCGCCGGATGTGAATATTCTTTCGTTATCCGAAAATGAGGTTGTTTCTGGAAACACAATAGTCAGTGGAAATGCGTCTGATGTGAATGGTGTTAGAGAAATAAAGATTGGGATAGACGAAAATAGGAAATCATCTTATTGGTATGAGAAGGATTGGGAGCAAAAAGGTATAATTGAGGCATATCTATCCTCTGATGGTGAATATATAGCAGCAATTACTTGTACACCTTGTGATGATCATTATTGGCATAATCTCTCATTATTTCAGAAAGACAGCAGCACACCTTTATGGACCTTTGAGGATGGCCCCAGTTCGGATAAACAGATACCTATATCTATATCTTCTGATGGCAGTTATATAGTAGTAGCGGGCGGTAATGGGGTTTTGCTATTCAAAAAAGACAGCAATGTACCATTGTGGGCGTATACAGCCCACCAACATGCGATTGATAGAATCTTAATCTCTTCAGATGGGAAATACATAGTGGCTGGGGATCGGGCTGGGATAATATATCTGTTTGAAACAGATAGTTCTACGCCATTATGGATTTATGAGACTGAAGAGGTAGTGAAATCAGTTTCAATCTCAGCAGATGGAAACTATATAGTAGTAGGCACAGCCGGATCCGGAGGTGGTGGCAATGGCACCCTATACCTTTTTGATAGAGGTAATAGCACGCCTCTTTGGTCATATAATATTGGAACATGGATTGAGTCAACATCCATGTCCATTGATGGAAAATACATAGTTGCTGGTACTTATGATCATAAGGTGTATTTATTCCAGAACAACAGCAACCTACCATTATGGAATTATACTACGGGTGGTTTAGTCGGTTCTGTCTCAATGTCCTCAGATGGCAAATATATTGTGGCAGGCGGTTGGGACGGGAATATTTCTTTCTTTGAAAAAAGTAGCGGCACACCCCTATGGATATGTGAAACAGGTGGGCTTATAAATTGTGTTGACATATCCTCAGATGGTGGGCGGATAGTAGCCAGTGGTTACAATATCCACACAGGGATTAACACTACATATGTGTTTGACAATGAAAGTAATTCGCCAACATGGTCATATAGGTTTGAAGGTGTTCCATATCTATCTCTTTTATCTGATGATGCAAAATACATAGCGGTAGTTAGCCATGCTGGAGATATTTATAGCCTTCACTTCTTCCAAGAAAAATCGTTACCTACGGGTGTAAATGTCTCTTGGGCTTATCCCCTGGACACAACAGAATTATCAGAAGGAAAACACACAATCTATGCAAGCGCATTTGATGGTTTGCACTACCAAAACATATCAGTTAATATAACAGTTGACAACAACAAACCGCCGGAGATTCTTTACTCGCCAGCAAATGACAACATTGCAATCAAGGAGAATTCAACCCAGACTTTTAAGGTTGTGAATAATGTTGACCCGGAAGGAGGGGATGTAATAATTCAGTGGTTTTTAAATGGAAAACTTGTGGGAACAGAACCATCATACACGTTTACAGCAGGATATACAGGGGAATATTCCTCTGATAACTCCCCATTTTATGTAAAGGTCGCAGTCAGTGACAAATACTGGTATGATGGTAAAACAGGGAACGAATACACAAATCGTACATGGGTGTTAACGGTTGAAAATGTGAACAGGGCGCCTGTGATAAGCAATTTTACACCAACTGATACTGCGATAACAATGAATGAAGGGGAAAGCAAAACATTCTCTATAATAAATGCTTCAGACCCTGATGGGACAGCACCAGCAGTAACATGGTACAGGTATTTAACCGGTGAATCAAAGGGTGACCAAAAAGGTTCAGGTGCCAGTTACACGTTTTATTCAGACTATAATTCCGCAGGCACATACATAGTAGAGGCTGTTGTTTCAGATGGGGAGAAAAGCATCAGCAGGGTCTGGGTTTTAACAGTAAAGGATGTGAACAGGGCATTTACTTTTGATGGTTTCTCCCCAAATCAGACTGTGATTGAAATGAAGAAAGGAAGCGGGAAAACGTTTTCTGTTATTAATGCGGACGACCCGGAGAATAACCTGATAATAGAATGGTATGTAAACGGGGAGTTTGTGGATAATAAAGAATCATACACATTCATACCGGCCTCATACGGAACATACGTCGTGTCTGTTACACTCTCAGATGGTGAAAAAACAGAAACATACTCATGGACAATAAAGGTCAAGAGCCCTCAAGCACCAGGATTTGAAGTATTATCATTCTTGATGGTTCTGGGGATATTAATTATTCTGAGGAAAATTAAAAGAAAATCATAATGATTAGCAGCACTATAAATATTTAACCTTAGTAAAATGAGAAATATTAAATACAAGTCTATACATAATATAATTGGGATAGGTAGCAAGTAAGTCCAGTTTATATGCACACTCGCTGTGTGCTCCAAGAGGTCTGCAAACTGGCCTTGCGTCAGGAACAATTTCCTGCCTATCCCAAAAGTGATAAAAATGTACAAAACAAAATATATGAGCATGATGCTCGTCCTGATTATGATAATCTCCTGTTTGCAAATGTTTTCTATCCCAATATCCCAGCCAAACCTATCTGAGGCTTCTGAAGATAATGTGTGTTGTAACGGATTGGTTTTTTCATCATCAAAGGATATCTCCTTTCTGGATTTGTATGGCTTTTCATATCTACCTACAAAAAGAAATATTAATTATCAGATAGAAACCGGGGAGTGCAAACTGGTCAAAGGATGCGGATATGATTATTTAAAGGTTGGAAATTTAGAACCTTCAATGAAACCTGGTGAGCCTGAACTCCCTGTGAAATCGTTTGTAATATCCATTCCAAAAGAAACGTGTAATATGAAGGTGTGTGCTGTTGGAGGAAAATACAGAGATATAACAAACGAGCTGAACATTAAGTCCACCCCTCAACCAAAAAGGCTTAACTCAGATAGAGGAAGGGAGGTAACTGAAAACGATGTTTACAATTTATCATCATTTTTCCCTGGGAAGATAGTATCATATACCACTGGTGAAGACAAGGAAAACAAGTATGTTTACATAAAGTTTTACCCAGTGCAATATATCCCGAAAGAAAAAAAGGCAGTACTGATAACGGACGTGAATATAGGGGTAGACTATGAAAGTACAAAATCCTCAGAATCATCGAAATTATCCAAAGGGGTAATAGATTCAGAATGCATAATTATCACGAATTCCTCATTGTACAATGAGGCAAAAAAGCTTGCGGACTTCCATGAATTAAATGAAAGTATTACAACAACTGTTGTAAATACAACATGGATATATGATACTTATCCTGATGCATCTGACCCGCCTTACCCAGGCTATAAAAATTCATCATTACCTCACTGGGGCGATATACATAATTATAATTATTTACTGGCAAAAAAAATCATATCATTCCTTAATGATTCTGCATCCCTACCAAACCTAAAATATGTTGTAATTTTTGGGAATGCCTTGCTTGTACCACCAAGCTATTTTTGGTATGATGGTGATTACCGTTATCGGTATGGCGACTATGGTTATTACAATTACTGGATTCCAACAGACATTTTTTATGCTTCACCGGATTATGATTTAACACCAAACTATGAGATTGGAAGGATATCAATCAATGCAAGTAACAATGAGTATGATTTTGCTGTAAACAAAATCAAATCGTGGTATGAGAACGCTTCCTATGATTGGTTCAAAAATATTAGCATAATCGGGGGGAATACTTTTGATACCTGGGAATTTTATGGTGAGCTTGCAACTACGCATTTTATAAATCAGGATTTGCTAAACGGTTTGAATATTAAAAAGTATTATCTTACTGATGGAAATAATACACCTGAAAAAGTTAAAACAGTATACACAAAAGAGTCTGGTTTCTTATGGCATCAGGCACACGGCTCTGGAGATGCTATGTGGGATCACAAAACAGATGGCAGCTGGATGGAACAAATCAATACAAAAAACCTGACAAACCTTCCTCCTAATTCTAAAACGCCCATAGTGTTGTCTATCTCATGCATGAATGGTGCATTCGACCCTAATTTAATGGTAAATGATTTGTATGGTTATAATCAGCCATACTCATTTGGCATGGGTATTCTAAATTCATCTGCTGGTGGGATAGCATATATTGGCGGCTCAAGAGTAAACTTTGGTGGATGGTCGTTGCATTTAGAGAATGGCACAGTGATTATAGATAGTATTGGGTACATAGATAAAATGCTTTCATATGTTATGAAAGCATATCATAATGGTGGTGAAACACTTGGCAATATCACAACAAACGCTTTGAAAGAATATCTGATAAATGAGAACATGGATGACTGGGCTAATAATAGAACAGTGTTTGCGCATACCCTTCTTGGTGACCCTGCGCTTAAGATACCAAAACAGCAGCCTAATGATACACTCACCAAACCTGAGGTTAACATCACAAACCCAGATAGAATTTATAATGGTGAGGCTGGCACCACACCCATTATTTCCTTAAAAGATACTATTAGCAGATGTGTTACAAACTCAACAAATGTAAGAATGAAGATTATAAATCCAAACTGGTCCACAGAAATGATTGTGAACTCAACAACAGACAATGAAACTATCTTTAAATTCACACTTTCAAAACAGGGATGTATTTGTATAAGATATATCACTGATGATGGAAAAGAAACCTGGTTATATGCAGCAGCTATGATACCAAGTAAAATATTGCTTGCTGATGATTTAAGGAAAGGTGATAGATATAGTAGATGTTACGAAAACGCCTTAGAACATCATTCTTATCCATATACGAGATGGCCAGGATATCTTTTAGGTGTGCCTGATACTGCTACTGCTGATAATAGTACAATTATTATATGGTTTACAGCAGATGCATATGACTATGCTTTATATCCTGATGAAAGAGATTTTATTAAAAACTATCTTGATAAAGGTGGCAGATTATTCATCACAGGGCAGGACATAGGATATGATGCTTATTATTATGATTACTACAACTGGTATAAAACATATTTGCATGCATCATTTGATTATGATTGGGGGCCTACTACTAGCGAGAATATTATTGGAGTTGTCGGAGACCCTATAGGCAATGGCCTGTCTTTTACAATTACAAATTCGTTATATCCACTTTACCCAGACGAAGTCGGTGCTATAGCACCAGCTACAGCTATGTTTAACTACAGCGCTAATAACGGGGGCAATGCTTCAATTTATTCGGCAGGCGTAAGATATGCAGGTACTAACAAAACTGTTTATCTTGCCTTCCCATTTGAAACGATATCTGACGAAACTACAAGAAACACAATTATGGAAAGAGCAATGAGATGGCTTGCACCACCAGATTTAACATTAACATCATCAGAAATATTTTTCAACAACTCAGAACCAGTCAACAATACAATGATAAAGATTAATGCAACAATAAAAAACAATGGTGCAGGAAATCTTTCCAACATTGTTGTTCAGTTCTGGGACGGACAACCTGAAACAGGAAGTCAGATAGGAGACAATCAAACAATATCAGTATCACCATGGGGTTCTGGGAATGCGTCAGTAACATGGAATGCATGCCCATTAGGAACACATGAGATATACGTTGTAATAGACCCGGGCAACACAACATCTGAAAGTAACGAAACAAACAACAATGCATCAAAGAGCATAACAGTGTTTGATACGTTCACATTTAATCTATCAACTGGCTGGAATCTAATAACACCACCAGTTATAAAATCAGGTTACAGGGCAGGTGATTTGGTAAACAACATACCAAACTGCACACATGTGGCAAACTGGAGTAATGGAATGATTTTATTTTCAAAATCAACGGGTGAAAACAATTTTACAGTAACAGGAGGATATGGGTATTTTGTTTATGTGGCAAACAATACAACATTCTCTTTAACTGGTAATGTTGTAAAAAATGTTCAGATGAATCTGGCAAAAGGATGGAATAACATAGGATGGTTTAATGACACGAAAATAAACGCATCTGATTTAGCATCAAGTGTTGGTAACTGTACTGCAGTAGCATACTGGAATAACACATTAGGCAGATTCATAGTTCATCCAGTGAATTCCAGCATTAGCGATTTTACTGTAGAAAAGGGCAAAGGATACTTTGTTTATCTAACTGAAGAAACTGTGTGGATGAACAAATAATCGATAAAGATAAGTAGAGGTTTACAGATTTGGTATCATGGATGATATTGGAAAGATTTGTGAGAAACATGGGCTTGACAAAAACATTGTTGATGAAATTATAAGCTGCGGTTCAGTAAAGGAAGAAGAGAAAAGGTTAAAAAAGATTAGTTCACTGCTGGAGAAATTATGAAGCTCAACAACGTTTGTCTTGAAAACTACAAAATATTCTATGGAAAAAACATCCTGCGATTTGACAACGGTGTTAATGTTATCGAGGGAAAAAACGGGTATGGTAAAACCACAATTGTGGATTCGATATTTTTTGCGCTCTACGGAAAAAAAAACGGGGACATAATAAATAATTTTGCGAAAATGAATAATGAAAGATTCTGCAGGGTAAGCATTGACTTTGAACACAATGGGGATAAATACAATGCTGAAAGGGAGCTATCAGATAATGGGGAAAAATTTTATTTGAAAATCAACAGCAATGAATCAAACATAAGTGTTGAAAGCATTATTCCGGAAAGGGCTGCATGTTTATCATTTTTTGATGGCGAGTCTATATCAAGTGTTGTTGGTTACATGGAAAACATGGATGAAATGCTGGGCGTAGCAGGATTGAAAGCTGTGAAAGAGGATGTTGAAAAACTGAAAAAAAGGCTTGAGCTCACGCTGACAGGTACGGGGAAAATAAAAAATTTTTTCAGAAAAATGGGCGAGATGAAAGCTGTGAAGAAGCTGGAGGAAAAAGAAAAAAAGATAAAAATGAAAATAAGTCATGAGGAAAAAAGAATAAATGAAATAGGTTATGAAGTATCTGAATTTAAAAAAATTTTGAAAAAAGAAAAAGAATTGGATAGGGAAGAAAGGGAAAGGGGAAAACTGGAAAAAAGATATAATGAGCTTGTTGATGAGGAAGAAAAATTCAAGGAAAACATGGCTTACATCATTTTAAAAGATGAATTGGAAAAAGCAGTTGAAAACATAAATAAAAAAAAGGACGAGATGCTAAAGGAGAGGATAAAGCAGGGAAGGATAAACGCGCAGGAGGAACTGCTGACATCAATACTGCACAGCGGCAGATGCATATGCGGCACACCTGTTTCAACATCAAACTACGGGAAACATGAAATATCCCTGCTTCTGGAGAACCTGAAGCATGAGGAAGAAAAAATTGGGAAAATAAAAGATTTTTACATGAGCTCTGATGATTTGGTCTCAGCATTGGAAAAAGTAAAAGTAAGCATAAATCCTTTGATAATAAAAAATGAAAAGGAAAAAATAGAAATTGTGCTGAATAAAAAATGTCCTCCATCAAAAATGGACATTGTTTTGAAAAATCTAAATGAAAAAAGGGTTGAGGGAAAAGCAAGGGAGCTCAGAATAGAGGAGCTGAGGTCTGAGCTTGCTGAAATAAAAGACATGATTGAGGAAAAAAGAGAAAAAATAAAAACAAATAAAAAATGGAAAACACTGAAAAAAATAAAAAATGCTGAAAGGCTCATTTCAGCACTGGATGAAATCATAGAGGAAACAAAAAGGCTGAAAAAAATAGAAACAGAAAAAAAGGCTTCATCCATCCTCAGAACCGTTACAAACAAGCCAAGGGAATACAGGGGGGTTGATGTTGAAAACATGAATATAAAAAACGTGTCCTCAGAACTTTCAGACGGCGAAAAACACGTTCTTGCATTATCATTCCTTGGAGGGATAAAAAAGGACATGGTGGTCATAGATATGCCTTTTACGCGCCTTGATAAAACACATAAAAGAAAACTTCTCAAAAAAATCCCATCACTTGCAGAGCAGGTTGTGCTGTTGGACACAGACATAGACGAAATAAAAAATTTGACAGAAAATGTTTATCATCTGAGGCATGACCAGGAAAGAAAGGTTTCGGTGATAACATGAAAGTAGTTAGGGATCAGGGGTTAGTAGTCAGGGAAACATCTTCCCTAGCCCCTAACTACTTGCCCCAAACTTCCCACAAACTCCCCAGCATAGCAGACACAAAAACTGTTGCAACTCAGAAACTGGGGGAGTTTGCAGCCTCAATGACACTCAAATCGTTGCGACTAGTCAACTGGGAAGTTTGCCCCTAACTACTAATACATGGGTGATAACATGATATTAAACATAAATAAAGAATTAAACAACAAAATAGACAGGCTTGTTGAAAAAAATGTTTTCAAATCAAAAAAGCAGGCAGTGGAAATCGCGTGCGCGTTCGGCATCATAACGGATGAGAAAAAAAACCCTGAGGAAACGGTTAAAGTTGATGTAAAAAATTTTGATGAGCACAAAATCCTGAGCATTATCGCAGCAGATAAAAACAATCTCAGAACAAAGGAAGAGGTTGTTCCAGAGCTGGAAAAATATGTTGAAGCAGGAAGCATTATTATAACAGATGATTTTGATTTTTATGATGCATATGAGAAGGCGATGGAGATGCGCTTCTGAGAGTGAAGAAAAACCATTTTGAAAAACGAGGCATCAGGCAGATTCGATACTACGCTATGCTGAGTTCTATTCTATTGGCGTCTTTTACTTGAATATTTAGTGACATACCTATTTTAAGTCGGAGAGCCTTCACAAGTTTAGCCGGTAATCTCACTGAATATGAATTTCCGACTTTTGAAACTTTTCCAACCAAGCCCTCTTTTTTAAGCATATTTACAGTAAGTATAGGTTCAATATCATCGGGATGGAAATATTTCTCGCCGCATTTACAGCTCCAACCACGTACTCTCATACCATCTACCATAAAATGATCCGGTGCTGCCCACTTGCCGCAATGGCACTTCAATTTGTCTTTTGGATTTAACTTTTTCATATCAATCCCCCACATGAGTTATTAACCATACCTCAGTGTCGGTTGAATATTGATACGATTCAACCGCTACTACTTTTATGTACCTGCCCTTCAGCGTGGAACATTTTACAATAGTCCCTTTCTTTCTCTTCGCTTTGGGGTCATCATAGCCAGTTTCGAGGATGTCAAGCACTTTCTCCAAGTTTATGCCGATAGATACCATTTCCTTAGTTGCGGTTTTGGTTGAAACTATATGCCTTCCACGCCATATCAGATACATTCTGTATATACATAGTGTTATAACAATTTAAACCTTTTGCTTAATAACAGTGATACAACCTCGGGCTGAAATTCCAAGACATCTTTTTTGTATACGCAATTTTTCATATTTTTGAATGATGAGTTAATTTCCAAACTCAATCATTGACTTTTTCCAAATACCGTAGTTCGTTATTCTTGTGTTTCCTGAATATCTTATCACACAAGTTTCATTGGAAGAGTTACGATTTTGATACACATCCTCGAAATCATAAGTATAATTAATAGATGTGCCAGGTGACAATAAATATGTATCATTAATATACACTTCAAAGTTTTCAGTTATTGTGATTGTGATGTTAAAATATGTATTTCCCATAGAGATTTTTTCTGTTTTAAAAAAAGGCAAATCGTTAATGTAAGTCAATCCAGTAGCTCCGCCAGTTTTCATTATACCACCGGCTAATTCTCCTGAACCGTAAACCAATTTAAAATTTTCTTGCTCGGAGCCCATATAATGATGAAGTGTTTTATTTCCTTCATCAATTGAGTATGTCGGAAAATCAATACACAATGTCCCATCTGTATAGTTTCCTGAGACTAATGCCGTTCCAGTATGTGCAATTGTTTCAACAAGAAGGTATGTTTCCTCTTCTTTTTCCTTCTCACCAAATTTTATGCAGCCACTACTAAAAATAACTAGTAGCAGTATCGCACATACCCCAATTGCTACTATCTCTTTCTTCATATTTACCGCCTTTTGTTTTTTCTATTTCTAAGTGACACCCCTCACCAAGGCACGGGGCATCCTGTGTTTTCAGTATTGTTTCTCAGATTGATAAAACTTGTCTATTTGTGTAACAATAAAATTTTATATTCTACACGCTTATATGCAAATATGACTTTTCATTACATAAACTTCAGGACATATTCCCATGCAACGGAAAATGAAAAGAGTGTGGAGGAGGCATTAAGATTTGTTTCCGGTACAGATAAGATTGAGAAAAGAACAGCAGAGGGATATCATGGGAATCCTATTATTATCATGGAAGCAAAACTTAAAAAATCCAGGGAGGCAAAGGTTTTCTTTTCAGGGTTAAAACAGCAGGGGCTGGTGGGGAAAATCCTGGATGAACTCGAAGACAGAATAGATGAGGATTGCAGTTTTTATCTCAGGTTTGACAAGCAGAAAGCGTTTGACAAAAAATACGAACTCGTGAAGCATGATGATATAATACTGGTAAAAGGAAAAATCAAATGTTTTCCCCCTGGTAAAGGCAGTGCAGTCAAAAGTATGAAGGATTTTTTGGAAAATTTATAATAGTTGTAAAACATATCCATATGTTATGCCAAGAAAAATTGAGAAAATATATTCGGGTGACAGGATTGTTAGGATAAGGATACTTCCAAAAGTGAAAAGGGAAGTTGAAAAAATTGAAAGAAGAGGGGAAGAAGTAAAAAAGGAGATTGTGGAAGCTGGTAAAGAAATAAAGGAAGCCACAGCAGAAACAGTTGAAAAGGCTGAGGAGAAAATTGCTGAAGTAAAGGAAAAAATAGAGATGACGGTTGATGAGGCGGTTACTGTTTTCACAAAAATTCCGACTATAACAAAGGAAAAAGCAACCTCGTTGTACAATGCAGGATACAACTCGTTAAGCGGGTTAGCCAGAGCCCCTGCTGAAAAACTCTTGACAATCAAAAACATTACCCTGGAAAATGTGAAAAACATAAAAAAAGAGCTGAAAGGTTTTTATGAGGAAGAGGTAAAACCCCGGGTGGAAAAAATTGAAAAAACCCCTGCTGAGAAATCAATCACATGGATAGAGGATGTTACAAAAAAGGCAATATCTGTTGGAAAAGATGTATCAAAAAAGGCAGTCTCAGGTGCTGTTATCGCCAAGGATAAGATATCAAAAACATACAAGAAACTTGCGACACCTGAAAAGCCAAAACTTGTGGAAAAAAAGGTGAAAATAAAATCAAAAAAGAAAAAAGTGAAAACGGTGCAGAAAAAGAAAACGGTAAAGCCTGTAAAAAGGAAAAAAACAAAAAAGTAAATCAACCACTGCTTGGCTCATAAGGGCTGGACACAACCACTAAACAATTTTACCATTCATCCTGCTATGAACTGTTACCTTTACATTATACTCTAGTGCTAATGCCTCTCCTCTGTAAAAACCCATGCTAACATAAATGCTCCCTGCCTCCCTTATCCCTTGATCATCCAAGTTTATCCTGATTTTTTCAACACCCCCGGTTATTTCTTTTCTCTGCTCTTCCTCTAACCCGAGTTTACGACTTATTGAATTTTTCCGTCGTTATCC
>JASEEW010000028.1 GCA_030019485.1 Thermoplasmatales archaeon
GAAGGGGGTGTGAGACACCCTGTGTCGTAGGACTTCGCCGGTTCAAAAAGGTGTAAGGTGTAAGTTGTAAGGTGTAAGGCGTAAGTGAAAAACACTTAAACCGCTGCACCTTAAACCTTAGAAAATCCGGCCCCCCGCATTTTTGCGAACGAGTGATAGCGTGTGAGTAAAAATATTTCGGAATTCACAAAGTGAATTCCTCATATCTGCTCATATACATTCGCAGAATACGAGGAATTGCGTAAGCAATTCCGAAGTATCAGCAAATTTGCCATTGCAAATTTGCTGTAAAAAAGGAGTGAAGCAACTGAGCAAAAATATAAAAAAACGATGGTGATAAAAATGACATACCATATTGCCCTGGACATAGAGACAACATCCCTTTATGCAGATGATGGTATAATTACCTGCTATGCTGTTGTCGGGCAGGATGCCACTGTATATGCAAATACCACAGAAAAACCTGATGAGGAGAAAAAACTTTTAAAACAACTACTCAGGGATTTGATAGGGTTGAATGCGCGCCATCCCACATCAAAAATAATCACATACAATGGGTATTCATTTGATTACCCCATGATTATAACAAGACTTCTTGCTCTTGATATGCTGCCGGAGCTTGCTGTGTTCAAAAAAAACTTTGATAAAAAAGGAAGGCATGTTGATTTGTATTATGCTGTGAGAAACAACCTTCTTTTAAAGTCTAGAAAATTGACTGATGTCTGCAGATACCTTGGTATTGATTATGAGAAAAATAAGGATCCTGTACTGCTATGGAAAAACGGTGAAAGTGATGAGCTGAAAAGACAATGTATAAATGATGCAAATGTACTTCATGTGCTCAGGAAAAAACTTGTTGAGTTAAACGTAATGGAGAAAGAATAAATATGAAAATGGGAAAAAAGGTTGAGGACATTAAAATATCCGAAAACATGAATGCAAACACTTTGGTTGCTCAGATGGAAAAATCAGGGGGTTTCACAGCAAAAAAGGTAGGTGAGGGTGTTAACATCCTTGAGAAAATGTTCAAGGAGAAAAACTGTGTGAAATTTCTTTCATTTCCAGCGTGCATAATTGCAACAGGATGCAGGGGTGTTATCAGGGAACTTGTGAAAAGAAAAATGGTTGATGTTATTATAACAACTTCAGGCACACTTGACCATGACATTGCAAGGGCATGGAAAAACTATTATCATGGGGATTTTTCAATGGATGACATAAGTCTTCATAAGCATGGGGTGAACAGGCTCGGCAATGTTCTTATCCCGAATGAAAACTATGGCATAATCCTAGAAAAGAAGATGCAGCCAATTTTAAAAGAAATCTACAGAAATAAAAAGGACTACTCAACAAAGGAAATCATCTGGGAGTTTGGAAAAAGAATAAAAAATGAGAACAGCATAATTCACTGGTGCTACAAAAACAGAATACCCATGTTTGTTCCTGGAATAACAGACGGCGCATTTGGAAGCAATCTCTGGATGTTCTGGCAGACGCATAAGGATTTTAAAATAAATTTATTCAGAGACGAGCATGAGTTAAGCGACATTGTTTTCACAGCGAAAAAAACCGGTGCCCTCATGATCGGTGGTGGCATATCAAAGCATCATACAATCTGGTGGAACCAGTTCAGGAAGGGTCTTGATTATGCTGTGTACATTACAACGGCGGTCGAGTATGATGGAAGCCTGAGCGGTGCAAGAATCAGAGAAGGAATCTCATGGGGCAAGGTAAAGGAAAAAGCGAAAAGAATAACAATTGATGGCGATGCAACCGTGCTGCTGCCTTTGATGATCAGTGCTGTGATGGATAAATTATAAAGGGGTGAAAAATATGGGTTTGTTCAGACGTAAAAAAGAAGAGGAAATTGATGTAAAGGAAAGCAAAAAGCATTCTATGCTTGAGTCTTTTGTGAAGGAGTTTGAAACAGGATTTGGTGAAAAATTTTACAAAAGTTCTTTGTTTGGCAACATACATTTTTTTGATTCTGAATCAAAAAAGCTTGGGGTCCTTCCAGCAGACATCTATCAGATTATAGAGCAGTTCAAGCTGAACAGGGTTGTTACCCCATCCAATCTTAAAAGAAAAAACATAGGAAACACAGAGGCAACAGGAATAGAAGGTGGAAGCTGGGTTGATTCAAATATTTATGAAAAGGCTGTCAAAGCATTGGAAAAAATGGGCATATCTGATTATAGGATTCTGATGAGCACTGAAAAGGACAGCCCTGTTATTTTGTCAACATTAAAATTCAACATAGTAATTTCACCAGTTGTACCCTAATTTATCTCCCAATGTGCAAGAGGTATATTCTAAGTGCCCGCCTCAGATTTTGGAGGAGGTGGATTGTATTTCCCCAGAGTTTCATTTTCTCCACCTCCTCCTCAATGCAAATATAGTTACACCAATTATCACAGCTATTATGATTATTCCAAATATATGGAAAGGTTTAAAAATCGGTTCTTCTACCCCTCCTTCCGTCAAAATTATCGTCAGTGATGAGTCCTTAAACCAAGGATCATACAGCACGTTTTCAGTTACCTTATCACCATTTCCTGGACCTACATCCCCAGGACCGTCTGGAGAACCCCACCAGTTGTAGGTTGCATTTGCCTGATACTCTACATCTGAATCATGATTATAAATACCATAATTTGTGTTATTGTAGATATTGTTATAATGTATTTCGTTGTTCGAGGAATAGTACAACTCGATGCCGTAACAATTGTTGTAAATCTGGTTTGCGGTAAGGTTGTTGTATGAGGAATAACCAATCCTGATGCCATCCTCAGAATTGTTATAAATGTGGTTTGAGGATATTTGGCTGTTTGAGGAACGCTCCAGACAGATGCCATCATAATAATTGTTGTAAATAGCACAGTCTGTTATTTGGTTGTTCGAAGAATGAACTAACCAGACGCCATCCTTAGAATTACTATAAACATTAGAGTTTGTTATTTGGCTGTTATTTGAAGAAAAAACCAGTGTAATGCCATCATCATTGTTGTACATATTGCAGTTGGCTATTGCGTTGTTGTTTGAGGAATGAGCCAAAGAGATGCCATACTGGTTGTTATAAGCAATACAGTTTGTAATGTTGTTGTTTGAAGAAGAGTAAAGGCAGATACCACCATCAGAATTATTGGAGATAGTGCAGTTTGCTATTTGGTTATTTGAAGAAGAATATAGATAGACACCGTAATCATTGTTATAAGTAATGCAATTTGTTAGATTGGAATATGAGGTGTTTGCAAGCAGTAGCCCTTGCATGTTGCTGTTGAGTGTAAGGTTTTCTACTGTTATATTAGTGCAAGAAATTAGTCCAAGATATCCTATGTTCATAGTATCGTCAAAGATAAAACTATTTTGTTCTATGAGATAATATATTGGTTTGCACTTAATAGTATTGGATTTATCTATGTCTTGACAAAAATGTGAAACATAGTAACCATGAACACCAAAATTGTAGGTGTTGTTTTCAAGAGCATTGTCTCTTAAAATGTTGTTTGAAGAGAGACACAGCCAGATGCCGTGATCAGAATTATTATAAACAGTGCAGTGTGTTATTTGGGTGTTGTTTGAGGAACCGCCCAGCCAGATGCCATCATAAGAATTGTTAAAAATGGTGCAATTTGATATTTGATTGTTGTTTGAAGAAGAGTAGAGATGGATGCCGTCACAAGAATTGTTGTAAACAGTACAGTTTGTTATTTGATTGTTTGAAGAAGAATCAAGGCGGATGCCACGATAATTGTTGTAAATCTCACAGTTTTCGATTTTGCTGTTTGTGACATTGTGGAAGGTAATACCCTCATGACAGTTGTTTTTACTGTCGTGTATTATACAGTTTCTTATTATAAAATAGACATCCGTATTCCATATGGAAATACCGTGCGCAGTGTTTGTATTTATATCCAAGTTTTCAATAATGTATGGATCAATTTCTATTCCAGAGCCATTGGTAACACCATTTGCAGCTGTGAAATCCAAGTTGTTATCAATATAGATAGGCTCATGTGCTTTAATCCCTTCCTTTGATAAACTTGCTGTTTCTGCTGAAAAAGAAGGAATTAGTATCGCTAATATTAACATGAAAAATAGAATGTAGGTTTTCCTTAGACCTGTGGATTTATCCAAATCCGATTTTATATTTTTCATTTTCTCACTACCGCATCCATGATTTTTGCAGCCCTTACGCATTCTTTCACATCATGCACTCTGATTATGTCAGCGCCGTTAGCTATGCATAATGCAGCAGATGCAAGCGTTCCCTCAAGCCTTTCATCAACAGGTAAATTTAGTATTTTGCCTATAAATGATTTTCTTGAAGGACCAACAAGCAATGGTTTCCCAAGGGTTTTGAACTCCCTCAGTCTTCTTATTATCTCAAGGTTGTGCTCAAGGTTTTTACCAAAACCTATGCCAGGGTCAATTATTATTTTACCAACACCGCTGTTTTCAGCGTATTCTATTCTTTCTCTGAAAAAAGAAAAAATTTCACCAACAACATCCCTGTATTCGGGTTTTTTCTGCATATTTCTTGGAGTGCCCTTCATGTGCATAATTATAACAGGGGCATCATATTTTGCGGCAATTTTAACCATTTCCCTGTTTCTTAAACCTGATATGTCATTAATAATACCTGCACCTATATCAAGCGCTTTTTTCACAATATTCGGCTTGTAACTGTCAATGGAAACAGGAACATCAACCTCTTTCATCAATTTCTTCAGCACAGGCTCAACCCTTCTCCATTCTTCTGACTCTGAGACAGGCTTTGAAAATGGTCTGGTGCTTTCACCGCCAACATCAATGAGATCTGCTCCTTCCTCAACCATCTTTTTTGCTTTTTCAACAGCATTTTCAGCATTTGTTATCCCATCACCTGAAAAAGAATCAGGTGTAACATTCAGTACTCCCATTACATACGTTTTTTTACCTATGCCCAATGAGTATTTCCCGCATTTCAGCACCTGATATTTTTTTCTCTCAAAAACCGTTAATATGCCTTCTATTTCATCAGCAACATTTTTCAGTCCAAAAGGCTGCATTTTTAGTTTATTTATCAAACTCTCATGCTGTTTTATTGTTCCCATAATCAGCACATCTGTTTTTTGTTTACCAAGAAGCGCATTTCTTGATATTGCAGCATCGCCGCCAGCAGAAAGCATCTCCTGTTTCATTATGTTTGCAGCCCTGGGATCAATTTTTTCTATCTTAATAGTCCTGTGCACGGCTTTAGGCATCATAAGTTTAACACCAACAGGGTCACAGCCTATTTTCACAATCTCATTTTTTGCATCATCCAGGTTTCCTACGATTCTTATTCTGACATTTGTCATTTTTTCACTCCTTTTAGTAATTGATGGTCAGGTTTTCCCTAACCCTTAACCCCTAACTACTGTTTTATCGCTTTCTTCACATCACCAACAGTATAAAGCGAGCCAGTTATCAGTATCATATCGTTTTTCTTTGCAATAGATTTTGCGTAATCTAATGCATTTTTAACATTATCCTTAACAACCACAGTTCTTATATATTTTTCAGCCTCATTTTTTATTATTTCTGGATCAGCAGCCCTCTCTGAATCCGGTTTTGTTATTATAATCCTATCAGGCAGGGGAGAAATAATTTTCACCATTTTTTTGATGTTCTTGTCAGATAATATTCCCAAAACAAGGATTAGTTTATCGTAATTAAAATATTCCTTAACGGCCTTCCCCAGTTTTCTCATACTGTCAGGGTTGTGTGCACCATCAACAACAATCAAAGGGTTTCTATTAATTATTTCAAGCCTTCCAGGCCATGATGTTTTTGAGAAACCTTTTCTAACATTATTTTCCGAAAAAACATTTAATAATTCTATAGCAGATAAAGCAGTTGCAGCATTGACAAGCTGATGCTTTCCAAGAAGCGGAATTCTGAGATTAGAGTAGATGTGTTTGCCTGTCCGAATATTAAATGTCTGCCCATCCAAATTATATTCTTCCCTTTCAATTCTTATCCTGCTTACATCAACCAATTTACATTTTTTTCTTCTGCATACCTTTTTTATCACTCCTAATACTTTTTTATTTTCAGCAGATGTAACAACAGGAACATTTTTTTTGATTATACCTGCCTTTTCATTTGCTATTTTTTCCAGTGAACTACCAAGAATGTTTTCATGTTCCATTGAAACATTTGTGATAACAGAAACAAGAGGTTTCATAATATTTGTTGCATCAAGCCTCCCCCCTAGTCCCACTTCAAGCACTGCGAAATCAACATTTTTTTCACGGAAATATTTTAGTGCAACAGCAGTAAGGGTTTCAAAAAATGTTGGATGACCAAAACAGGATGGAACATTTATTTTTTTAACCTTTGTCATAATCCTGCTGAAATCATTTTTAGAAATCATCCTCCCATTTATGGTTATTCTTTCTCTGACATCAACAAGGTTTGGTGATGTGTATCTACCAACCCTGTATTTTTCTCCTATAATACTGCCCAGCATTGCGCACACGGAGCCTTTGCCGTTTGTTCCTGCTACATGAATTATTTTCATTTTTTTTTCAGGATTACCAAATTTTTTAAGCAGAAACTTTATTCTTTCCAGACCAAGTTTTATGCCGAATGACTCAAGTGAATAAACGTATTCAAGGGATTGTGGGTAGTTCACAAGATGGAAAGGCGTTGAAGATAATATTTAGTTTTCTACTGTGAGGCGCAATCTTTATAAAAAACCAAGTGGTTGGAGGAGATGTGTTAAAACAGGAATATATCAACCAAGAAAACATTGGTGTTAAGGCTAAGAAATGGTTTAAAAAGGTAGAAGTGTATTCAAAGGCAGGCAGGTTTCCGTTTTCCCCGGGATACTCTGCACTGCTGATACTGGACATGCAGAAATTCTTTCTTGATGAAACTTCCCATGCATTTGTTCCCTCATCAAAAGCCGTAATCCCAAACATCAGAAAAATACTGGGTGCATACAGGAAATCAAATTATCCTGTCATATTCACCAGGCATGTTTTGAAAAAGGATGAGGAAACTGGGATTATGGGTAAATGGTGGAATGATGTGCTGAAAGAGGATAGCAGGTATTCTGAAATAGCAGATGAATTGAAACCATTAAAGGATGAGAATGTGATTAAAAAAAACAGGTATTCCGCGTTTTACAAAACAGGGTTGAGAGATTTTTTGAAGAAAAAAAATGTAAAAAGTGTTGTTGTGACAGGCGTGATGACAGACTTGTGCTGTGAGACAACAGCGAGGGATGCATTCATGAACGATTTCTTTGTGTATTTTGTTGTGGATGCAACCGCCGCAGTAAATGAGGAGCTTCATATTTCATCCCTGAAAACATTATCCCATGGTTTCGCTGTTCCTGTACTTACAGTTGATGTGATAAAGGGGTTTGAAAATGTATGATGTGGTTGTAATTGGCGCAGGACCAGCAGGAACCTCTGCTGCCATTCAGCTTAAAAGGTCAGGGATAGAACCATTGCTTTTAGAAAAGGATGAAGCAGGCGGTCTGCTCTTAAACGCCAATCTTGTGGAAAACTATCCTGGTTTTCCTGATGGGGTCAGCGGTGAAATACTCGCAGAAACCTTTTCAAAGCATCTGAAAAATGCTGGTGTTGCATTAAGGAAAGAAGCAGTAAAAAAAATATTTAGGGAGAAAAATGTTTTTCATATAGTTACAAATAAAGATGAGGTTCTTGCAAAATGCGTGATTCTTGCAACTGGCACCCTGCCCAAAAAACTTGGCATACCTGATGAGATGGATATTGCCGGGAGGAAATTATTTTATGAAATAAAAGATTTGCCAGCAAACACAGACACATTTATGGTGATAGGCGGCGGTGATATAGCATTTGATTATGCGCTCAACCTTTCCAAAACCGCTGGGAAAATAGATATAATAATAAGGGGGGCTATACCAAAGTGCATACCTGTTCTTTCCGAGAAGGCTGAGAGGAAGGCGAACATAAAAATACATTACAGAACTATTCCTTTTTCGATGAAAGAAGAAAAGAACATTGTTGTCAAATGTAATGCTGAAGGGAAACAAAAAAATTTTGTTTCTGATTATGTGCTTGTTGCCGTGGGTAGAATACCCAATATAGAAATGCTTGAGGGCGCGCTAAAAGATGGACTTGTTGCTGTTAGCAGAACATCAAACATAGGAAGGATAAATGATGAATTAAAAGATTGTAGTGTTCCAGGGCTTTTTCTTGCAGGTGATGTGAAAAATGAGGATTTTAGGCAGACTGGAATATCTGTCGGTGACGGTTTAATGTCAGCAATGAAGGCAGTAAGATTTCTGAGGGGAAAACATGAGGATTATGGATGAGCATGGAAAGGAAGAAGAGGATAAAATGAAGATTGTAGGAGGATGTGGGGAAAAGAGGAGGTTGCCAAAGTATGTTTCAATGATGAGAAATGGAGCAGAAAATGAAGATGATAAGTGAGTATGGAAAAAAAGACCTTGCTAAAGTGTATGTGGCGATGATGAGAAATGGGGTGAGAAATGAAGATTGTAGGTGAGTATGGAAAAGAAGAGCTTGCCAAAGTGTATGTAGCAATGATGAGGGATGATAAAAAATCTCTTATTGAGTTTGCAGAATCTTTGCAGCCTCCTTTGCCGTTTGAGAAAAAATGGGTTATAATATTATCAACCCTGTTCGGCTGTCCTGTGAAATGCAAGATGTGCGATGCAGGAGGAACATTTTATGGAAGGCTTACATCTGATGAGATACTGGAACAGATAGATTATCTTGTTGGCAGACATTTCCCGGATCATACAATTCCTGTGGAAAAATTCAAGGTTCAGTTTGCAAGAATGGGAGAACCTGTGTTTAACCCAAATGTTTTAGATGTTTTAGAAAAACTCCCAGAAACCTATGAAGCCCCTGGTCTTACCCCATGCATATCCACAGTTGCGCCAGCAGGAAAGGAAAAATTTTTTGAAAAACTGATCCAAATCAAAAAAAGATTTTACAGCAGCGGACATTTTCAGCTCCAGTTTTCTATCCACACCACAGACTATGAAAAAAGGAACAAGATTATCCCTGTAAAAAAATGGGGATTTGAAGAAATTGCGGACTACGGTGAAAAATTTTTTGAACCCGGGGATAGAAAGATAACATTAAATTTTGCTGCTGCTCAGGATTATGAAATAGAGCCAAAAATTATTAGGAAATATTTCAATCCTGAGAAGTTCCTGATAAAACTCACACCTTTAAATCCTACAAATAATGTGAGAAAGAACAATCTTGTTTCCTTTATCAACCCATATGAACCGGAAACTGCTTCAGAACTTGTGGATTCCTTCAGGTCTCATGGTTTTGACACCATACTAAGCATGGGCGAGATTGAAGAAAACAGGATTGGAAGCAACTGCGGTCAGTTCGTTTCATGCTTTGGATAAACCCCTGAAGCCGTCTGTGCTTTCATTCTTGAGCATAAGACCAGTTCGTCTCATCCTTTAGGCCCGAGTTTCGCATAGCTAAAAACTTATCGAGAGTAAAAAACCTTCTTTTTCGTGTGTCAAATTTACTGCATTAATCTAATATGAAATCTTTTCAGCCCAAAGGAAGCTGCCTTTTTCAGTAGTAATATCATAGGAAAAGATTTTCATTATTTCCTCAAGTTTTTCTTTTCCAAATTTTTCTTCAATTATGTGCTTTATGAGTAATATAAAGACACAGATAAAGACATGGGAAATAACTCTGTCATATCTTCGATGGAATACGGGTCTAAGGTTTAATTCATGTTTTAATATCCTGAAATCCCTTTCTATTTCCTGCAATGATTTGTAATCCTCCACAATTCCTTCCGCTGGTTTATCAGATATATTGGTTACAACAATCCATCTTCCTAAAACCTTTTTCTCTTTTTCAATAATTTTTCCCCTTAGTTTTTTCTCCTTTAAGTTAATGAATTTAAATGCATACTTGTATTTCCTTTTTATCTCTGATGGTGTGAGTTTATTCAAACCATCTTTTATTTTTCTGAGTGTTTCTTCTAACTCTTTTAGTAATGTCTTTCTTAATTCAGTGTTTTCATAGAGAATAGCTCTCCTTCCATCTACAAAAAATTCTTTTGATGTTTTATTGTTATGGTATTCTGGCCATTCCCCAATTCTTCGAGGGACAGCCATGACATAAAATATTCCTTCCTTTTCCAATTCCTTCAAATATTCTGATTTGAAGAAACCCTTATCACAGAATATGATAAATCTATCATATTTTATTCTCTTTTTCAAGTCTTTAACAGTTTGAAGAAAGAGGGAGACATCTTTTTTGTTTCCTTCAAATACATATGAAAACAGGGGGTAATCATCTATCAGAACTAATAAAATAACAATTTGTTTTCTGTCTCCTCTATGGTCTCTTGAGTATCCATACATTGCAATAGATAGGCTGTTTCCTTCAAAGTACGTGGAAGTGGTATCAATTTTCACCTCATGTTTTGTTATTTTTCCTTTTCTTTCTAAGGCATTGTAGAATAGGTTTTCTAATCCCTGTTTCTTCTTAAAGATTTTATCAAGTAATCTGTAATACCTGTCTTTTGGTTTTTCTGTTGTAAGATATAATGCTCTTTCAGATGTAACTGAATAGAATCTGTAAATAATTTCTTCTATGAGTTCATCATAACTATCACCAAAGGTCTTCTTCAGTTTCTTAGTCAAATCCAAATTTGATAAAATCCTTTCAACCATTTTCATCAAACCTACTGGGGATTTTGATCTAATCCTTTTTATTTCAGATAATGAGATCTTTATATCTTTCTGTTTTTCAAGAATATAACTCCATGCTTTACTCCTCATTTTTTCAACTTCGTTTACATCAGTTGTGTTTCCGATTGTTTTTACTATCTTATTTATTCTTTTTCCATCAAAATACTTGGTTTCAACTACTCTAATGCAGATAATAGTTTAAAAAGGTTTCGTGTATTATTACACGAAACTTGGGGAATTATAAGAGGGAAGTAGAATCAGTTGCGAAACTCGGGTTTAGGTAAAACCTTCACTTTTTTTCCCTCAATCCTTAATCTTTTTTCTGCGAAAAGCTGAACTGCTTTTGGCAGGATTTTATGCTCCTGCTCAAGAACCCTTGATGCAAGCGTCTCCACTGTGTCATCCTCTTTAATCCTAACTGCTTTCTGTATGATTATTGGCCCCCCGTCTATTGACTCATCAACAAAATGAACAGAGCAGCCGCTTATCTTCATGCCTGAGTCAAGCACTGCCTTATGAACCTTTTCACCATACATCCCTTTTCCGCCGAAGAATGGTACAAGCGCAGGATGGATATTGATAATTTTGTTCCTGTATTTAGAAATAAAATATGGTGTGAACATCCTGAGGTAACCTGCAAGAACAATCAAATCCGCATTGTAGTTGTCAATGATTTCTGAAATCTCTTTTTCATGCTCCTCCCTATTTTTATTTTCTGTGGATACAAAGTATGCGTCTATACTGTGTTTTCTTGCTCTCTCTAATGCAAACGCATTTTTTCTATCACTAATCACAACAACTATTCTTGCATCAATCTCATGACTCTCTGACGCATCAATGATGGATTGAAGGTCTGTCCCCCCTCCGGATGCAAGTACTGCAAGTTTTATCATATTATCTTCCTCCTCCCATACTATCATCTTAATGCCTGAACACTCTCACACCTGTAAACACCATCGCAATATTATACTCATTGCATGCATCAATCACTTCCTTGTCCCTTATGCTTCCACCAGGCTGAATAATTGCTTTAACACCATATTTCACGGCAACATCAATACTGTCCCTGAACGGGAAAAAGGCATCGGACGCCATAACACTGCCATTTAGTTTTTTCCCGGATTTTTTTCCTGCTATCCAGGCGCAGTCCACCCTGCTTGTCTGACCAAGACCAATGCCTATCGTGCGCGCATTTTTCACAAATACTAAGGCATTTGATTTGCAGTGCTTGACAACCTTGAAGGCATAAATCATTGATTTGAGTTCATTTTTTGTTGGTTTTCTTTTTGTCACAACCTTCAGGTTGCTGAGATTAAAATCTGGCATGTTTTGAACAAGAACACCGTTTGTGACAGACCTGATATTCCACTTTTCCTTCCTTCCTGCCTTCACCTGAATCAATCTAAGATTCTTCTTTTTCATCAAAATAGTTAACGCTTCTTTGCTGAATTTTGGTGCAACTATGCATTCCAGAAATATTTTTGTTAGCTCATTTGCTGTTTTTTCATCCACTGCTCTGTTCAATCCTACTATGCCCCCAAAAGGCGAAATAGTGTCTGTTTGGTATGCAAGCCTGTATGCCTTGAGCAGGTTTTCAGCAGATGCGACACCTGTTGGATTAGTATGTTTCACAATCGCTACTGTTGGTTTTTCAAAGTCGTTTAAAATATTAACTGCTGCATCAATATCAAGTATGTTGTTGTATGAAAGTTCTTTCCCATGCAGCTGTTTTATGTTCGGATTTCCATACAATGCTCCCTTCTGATGAGGATTCTCCCCATACCTTAAATCCATGTATTTTTTGTAATTAAGATTAACTGTTTCAGGGAAATCATCTTTTATTTTGCTTTGAAAATAGTTTGAGATAATGCTGTCATATCCTGCTGTATAGGCAAAAGCCTCAGAGGCAAGTTTTTCCTTTGTTTTTTCACCAAGTTTACAATTATTCTCTTTTAACTCTTCTATTATTCTATCATATCTTTCAGGGTTCACAACCACCGCGACATTTTTGTAATTTTTTGCGCCAGCCCTGACAAGTGTTACACCACCAATGTCAATGTTTTCCAAGGATGGTGATGATTTAAAAGGGTAAAGATTTACAACAACCATGTCTATGGGTTTAATGTTTTGTTTTTTCAACTCGTTCATATGCTTTTTCTTGCTTCTAAGTGCCAGAATCCCACCTTCAATGTTTGGATGAAGTGTTTTCACCCTTCCGTTCAGCATTTCAGGGAAACCAGTAATCTTTGAAACATCAACTACGTTCACATTGTTTTTTCTCAAAATTTTTGCAGTGCCGCCTGTTGATACTATTTCAACACCCATTTTTTGCAGTTTTTTTGCAAAATCAGCAACACCTGTTTTGTCTGAAACTGAAATCAACGCCCTCTTTATCCTCATTCTATTACCTACACTATATATGTTACAATTAAATAAAGATTATCCCCAAGGGTAGTAGTTAGTAGTCAGTAGTTAGGGGTTAGGAAGAAACCAGTAGTTAAGAGTTAGGGGAAGAAAAAAATACTCCCCTAGCTACTATCTACTATTCCCTAACTACTTGTTGTTTGAATGCTTCTACCGTGCTTTTCATGAGCATTGCAACAGTAACAGGACCGACACCGCCAGGAACAGGCGTGATAAATGATGCCTTGTTTTTAACATTTTCAAAATCCACATCACCAACAATTTTATTGTTCACAACATTTATGCCAACATCAACAACAACAGCATTTTCCTTTACCATGTTCTCTTTTATAAGATTTGGTGAACCTGCAGCAGCAATAAGAATATCAGCATTTTTTGTATGCCCCTCTAAATTTTTTGTTTTTGTATGACATACTGTAACAGTGGCATCCCTGTTAATAAGCATAAGCGCAAGCGGTCTTCCAACAATCCTGCTTCTTCCAACAATCACAACCTCTTTTCCTCTGATTTCTATCCCAGATTTCCCAAGGATTGTTATTACAGCCTTTGGTGTGCAAGGAGCAAATGTTTCATCGCCTGATGCAAGCCTTCCAATGTTTAAAGGGTTCAGACAGTCAACATCCTTCTCTGGTGAAACTGCCTCAGAAATCTTTCTTTTATCAATATGTTTGGGTAGTGGAAGTTGCACAATGATTCCATGAATTTTTTCATCGTTATTTAGTTTTCCAATCAATTCAAGAACATCCTTTTCTTTTGTATCCTCTGGTAAACTATGCATCTTTGATATAATGCCAATTTCCTCACACATTTTTCCCCTTTTCTTCACATAAACCTTTGTTGGGTCATCAGCTCCAGTAACAACTGTGGCAAGACATGGCGACTGGTGATATTTTGCTTTTAACTCCTCAATCTCTTTTTTTGTATCTTCCTGAATCCCAGATGCTATCTTTTTTCCATCAATAACAACCATTAACTGGTTATCATTTTCAGGGATTAAAAATGTTTACATAGGGATTTTGTATTTTCTTCTGAGATACAGTTATGCCGATATATCACATTCCTATTACAACAATTTTTTGAACATGTTATCAGCATATTAACGTTGTAATACTGCATTACGCCCTTCCATATTTGTCTTCTATACGTACAATATCCTCCTCTTCTAACACTTCGCCTGTTTGTATCTCTATTATAATCAAGGGAATATCACCAGGATTTTCAACACGATGCGAAACAGTTTTTGGTATAAATGTACTTTTGCCCTTTTGCAAGAAAAAAACATCTTTGTCCAAGGTAACCTTACCTGTTCCTGAAACAACAACCCAAAACTCATCTCTATGCTGATGCCTTTGAAGACTTAAACATTCTTTAGGGCTGACAGTTATTCTCTTAACCTTGTACCCCATCCCGGACTTATATTCTACCAAAACTTCCCATTTGCCCCACGGTTCTTTCTTTTCCACGCATAAGTTGTTCTTCTTCATCAGTATTCTATATCTAATTTTGAATTATAAAGCCTTTTGCCCTGTAAAGATAGTATGTTAATATTAAACAATCAAAAAAACTAAGTTTTTTA
>JASEEW010000195.1 GCA_030019485.1 Thermoplasmatales archaeon
ATATCAACACGATAATGTTAAGGTGTCTAGATGGGCTATTGCTCAATGGATAAAAAAATATTCCAAATCTATTAAAAAAAACTTTACCCCACATTAAAACCAAGGATAGTAGGACGAATACATATGGATGAAAAATATGTGAAAATAGACCGAGTTGATCATTATGATATGAATGCTATAGATAGTAAAACCCGATTTGTCCTTGCACATCTTCTCGTTAAACACAGAACATTAGATAAGGTTATTGAATTCTTGGGTCAGATCAAAGATTCCTGCTATGAGCAGATCCTTAGGAGGTATGAGCAGGAAAAACACAAACGGGTGAAAAACAGAAAACTGGTGCGTTTTGTTTGTGATGGATTTGAAAACTACAGGAATGGTTTTAACAACCTCTTTTATAGGATTGCGAAACTAACGTTTGGTGTGCCTATTAAGGCAAAGGTCATGGGTCTCAAATACAACAATAACTCTATTGAAAGATATAATGAGGACATAGAACAGCGATATAAAGTAATGAGGAATTTCAAGAGTTATGAGCCTGCTAACTGCTTTTTAGAGATGAAAAGAATTGTTCATAATTTTGTGAACCCTCACATGCAGCTAAATGGTTTGACCCCTGCAGAAATGGCAGGGGTAAAACTGGGATTAGGACGAAACAGGTTACTTTCATTAATCAAATATTCATACATGACGATAACATGACAATATCTTGTCACAGTTTGTATTCCGATTATGTTGCTACTGTGTGTTAATACCGTGAGTTTGCAAAATAGCAATGAGAATCTGTCTTATTTTGTAAATGCCCAGAATGAAACTGCTCAAAATCAAACAAATGCATCGTCACCCTGGGCTGAGTTATGCTGCCTGGTACCAGTAGCAATGATAGCAGTTAGAATACTTGGGCCAATATGGATTTATGTGGATGCTGATAAAAGAGGAAAAAATGGGATAGTATGGGCTTTTTTTGGTTTCATTTTCGGGTTTATTACTCTGATAATATGGCTTGCTACAAGACCTAAGGAAAAAACATTGGGATACATGCCAGGGGCAGAGTATAAACCATATCAACCTGCTCCTTCAGCACCGGTATGCCCTTACTGTAAAGCTCAGCTAACATTTATGAAGGAATATCAAAAATGGTACTGCTACAACTGCAGAAAATATTTATAATGATTAATTCATGTGGGTAAGTATGAACAAAAATACTCCTGTAATTGTGCTGCTTATTTTATCTGTTATTTGGTCTTCATCACTGTTTTTAGCACCAATGTCTGTTGAAAACGGAACAGTTCATCTTTCAGATAATGGAAAGGCAAACAGTGTTGATTATTCAGAGATTTGGAACACCATGCCCCTGTATCCAAGGATAATCTATTACATTGGTGATTTCAACTGCCATCAGATGGGCTCAAGGTCATATTTCATTAACGGCAACCAGATGCCTGTTTGCTCCAGGGATGTTGGAGTATTCATTGGCATGAGTATCGGTTTTTTAACAGCATTTTTTACTGACACCTCCTCAGGTGTCTGCCGGGCAATTATAAGCATTTTTCCAAAAAGGATAAGAAGCAAAATTTTAAGTAGGATAAATTCAAGAATCCTTGCTGCAATCATAATTTCAGTTTTTATCTTCCCAATGATAGTTGACGGTTTTCTCCAGCTAACCACAGCTTATGAAAGCACAAATCCTACAAGAACATTAACAGGGTTTCTTTTTGGATGGATTCTTGCGTTATTCTTTGGCTCATTTATTGCATCGTCCGTAGAGGAAATACACACTTTTCAAGCAAAGATTTATAAATCGTAAAAGCAATTGATTCATCTGGTGTGTTTATGAAAACTGGAAAAATGTTTATAATGACCTGTATTTTAAGTGTAGTATTACTGTGCACATTAGGTGCAATTTTTGATTTGCAGGATAACACCATTAACACTGCCGGTTGTTTTGCGGCAAGCGCCCAGGATGGCAACGATACATACAATTATACCTATGGAAACTGGACACCTGAGAACTGGACAATGCCATGGGAAGGATGGAAGGATATATGCTGTGGAGCATACTGCATATTATACATAGTAATCCTTATA
>JASEEW010000029.1 GCA_030019485.1 Thermoplasmatales archaeon
GTTATTCACAAAAGACGTCAACATTATCCGACTAGAAAAACTGGGTAACTCAATATTAGGAGCAGAATACCATCTATACGTTGATGTTAAACCAAAAGTGATTGAATAATCCCATTCGGTCGGCCATCCACCAGTCTTATTCACAAGCAAACCAAGACTATAACCATTACCCTTTGCTCTAACATAAACATCATAAATACCTGGCTCAGGTAGGTTCCATACATCAAATATTTGACCATATCTGATACCATCAGTTACTGCAAGACCATTACCCGCATCAGCATCAGAAACAACAGATGTCTCCTGATCTAACCATGCATAAGGATATTTTTCTGCCTCAAGATAATAGGCACCTTGAATAGCTTCTTCACCGTCACTTAAACCATCGCCGTCTGTGTCTAGGTCAAGAGGATGTGTCACATAACCCGTATGACTACTAGGTACAAGCATTACCCTATCAACCCTAACAACAGTGTTATTCACAAAAGACGTCAACATGATTCTACTAGAAGAGGATGGTAACTCAATATTAGGAGCAGAATACCATCTATACGTTGATGTTAAACCAAAAGTGATTGAATAATCCCATTCGGTCGGCCATCCACCTGTCTTATTCACAAGTAAACCCAGATTGTAACCATTACCCTTTGCTCTAACATAAATATCATAGGTGGCTGGTTCTGGTAGGTTCCATGCATCAAATATTGTGCCGTACCTGATGCCATCGGTTACTGCAAGTCCGTTGCCTGCCTCAGCATCAGTAACAACAGATGTTTCTTGATCCAACCACGCATAAGGGTAGTCCTCAGCCTCAAGCCATATAGCACCGGAGGAGAGTTCCTCATCGTTTGTCAAGCCATCATCATCGTCATCAGCATCAAGTGAAAGAACCTTGACATTTCTAACAATCTCATTGTTGCCCTCATCACCCTCGGGTAAACCATTATTTTGATCCACTTTTACATTAATAGAATGATTTCCTAACAAAGATGAATTCCATGGTATGGATGTCTGAGCGGTCTCACCCGACGGTACATTGAATACTGTTGAGCCATCAATAAATATGTTTCCGTCATAGAAATTCACATCAATGCTACCGCTTACATTTGCATCACCTAAATTTACAATATTTGCTTTGATTATGATCTGATCATTTTCAACTGCAATCATGTTGTTGGGTGATGTTGAAATAGAGCCTACTATTAAATCCGCTGCTTTCGGCGGCAGGGGCGGCGGAGGCGATGGCAGAGGTTTGCATATAATGTAAAAATCTATGTCTCCAATATGTATAGGGTTGTCCAGGTCATACCAGTCCCAGTACCTGTCAAGATAAGGGTCATTAATAGGAGAATAACGCGTCTTATCTATCCTAAAACGTCCACCATCCCTTATCACAATAGGCGTGTAAAAATAATGACAGCGTGACACTACCCTTATATCATCCAATGCCCTAGTGACTGTGAAAATATTCCCAAGATCCACACAGCATGGGTCTATACCTATAGCAGAAAGGTAAACATCAGCATGCTCGTTTGCATCAAAATACCACCAGGTTCTTCCATCATTAATGCTTCTGGCATAAAATATATGCGTCTCATTGTTTATTTCCTCAAACCAGCCCACATTGATTGTTCCATTCAAAAAAATTTGGGGATAAACCGAATCATAATCTGTATATGAAATTCTTACTATGCTATCAAAATCTATGCCATCAAAATCATCCAAAGCCTTTATTGCTTCTTTGAATGAATCTTTGAAAAAGTCAACAGCCTTATCATAACAACCATTACCAATGTTTTCTATACCGTTGTAGTAGTCCTGCCATGACTCATTAATATGCTCACTACCAGAAACCACAGTGAAATCAAGATAAAGAATATTCGTCTTCACCATATCCCTAACAGCAAAAGTAACAGACCTAATAATTTCCAATGTATCAGCACCCTTATATTGTGCTTCCATTAAATGATCCACAGCATTCTCAGTGTTTTTAAATGACTTTTCAAAATCAGATGCATAATATTTTTCTTTTGCAGTATTGAGTTTTCCCAATGCTTTCCCAAGTTCCCTATCAGCATCATTGTTGTTTGTGTTTTCAATCAAAAAATCTACATCATTAGTTGCTTTTTCCAGTTTTTCCATATAATTTCCATACTTATTATTGGCGTAATATACCTCATATTTATATGTAGTATTTTCTATGATATTGTCTATTGCATAGTAGGTTTCAGTTTTCTCAGTTAACTCCTGCCAAACCATATGGATATAATCATTGGTTGCGACATCAGGATTCAAAGATAGCATAGATAATTCTTCATCTTCATCTGCTGTTACATTTTTCACTACTGATGAAAAAGCAACGGCAACCATCACTAACACGCACAGGATGCTCAATATTTTACCTAAATTTTTACACATCTTACCACGCCCCAAAAACACATAGATATGAGTGGATATAAACCTTCCGATTTTCTCGCTGATTTGCCTATAATTTCTGTAATCATTTCTTTTATTTGTCCCTAATCCCTATCTACTAACTCCTAACTCCTTCCTTCATCCACCTTCGCAACAGCATTCTCCAGAACATCAAGTCCTTCATCAAGCTGCTCATCAGTTATAACAAGCGGAAGCAGCATTCTTATAACATTGTGATGAATGCCAGCGCCTGCTATCAAAAGACCGTTTCCCAGGCATTCCTTGATGATTTTTTTGGTTTCATCTGGTGCTGGCTCCTTTGTTTCCCTGTTTTTTACAAATTCCATTCCAATCATTGCGCCTATTCCCCTGACATCACCAATTATTTCATATTTATCTTTCATTTTCAGGAAACGTTTTCTGATTTTTTCCCCAAGGTTTTTTGCCCTTTCCAGAAGTTTCTCATCCCTGATTATGTTTAAAACCTCAATTGCAGCCCTGCAGGCAACAGGGTTGCCGACATATGTGCCGCCAATGGAATTGTTTGGTAGACTGTCTATGATTTCTTTTTTTGCAATCACAGCAGAAAGGGGCAGCCCTGCAGCAATTGATTTACCAGCAGCAATAATGTCTGGCTCTATCCCCCAGTTTTCTATGGCAAACATTTTCCCTGTTCTGCCCATCCCTGACTGCACCTCATCAGCAACAAAAAGAATACCGTATTTTTCTGAGAGTTTTTTCAATTCTTCAAGAAAACTGTCTAACGGAACTCTGAAACCACCTTCACCCTGGATTGGCTCTATCACAAATGCTGCAACCTCTTTAGGGTCCACATAGCTGAGAAGTTTTGATTCAAAATCCCTTATTTTTATACTGGGACGATAAGGCACAGGATAAGGCATCCTGTAAACCTCTGGTGCGAAAGGACCGAAACCGCATTTATAGGGCATAGCCTGGTGCGTCATGGTCATTGTCAGAAGTGTTCTGCCATGGAATGCACCCTCAAAAACAACAACTGCTTTTCTTTTTGTGTAACCCCTTGCGATTTTTACAGAGTTCTCTATTGCCTCAGCACCGGAGTTGAAAAAAGATACCTTTTTTTCGCTTTTCCCAAGGGTTAATTTTGCAAGTCTTGCAGCAAGCTCAACAAAAGGCTCATATGGAACAGCAGTGAAATCTGTGTGCAGGTATTTCTCAGCCTGCTCCTTTACAGCACTCACAACCCTGGGATGAGCATGCCCGACTATTAAACAGCCCCATCCACCTGTAAAATCAATAAAAACATTCCCGTCAACATCCTTAACCAGAGCGCCTTCCCCGGAATCAATGTAGCATGGGGAAAGAGAACCCAAAATTTTCGGAACGCATTTCTCTCTTTTTTCATCTATTTTTTTTGAGCTTGGACCTGGAAGTGCTGTTTTTATTGAGATAAACTTATTCATGTGAGATGGTATAGTGTTTTGAAATAAAATAGTTTAGGGTCAATTATTTGATTATGTATTAGTTTCACCCATTAAACTCAAACCCATACAAATTTTACCCTGAGAGGTTTCTATGCTAATTCGCTTATCAAGAACAGTTGGATTCTGCACATACCTCGCAATGATATTACCGTTTTCATCAAAGTCCATGGTTGGATCAAAACAGATTGTGTAGATTGTTTGCCGTTAACGGTTTTACTGATTCTCTTACCAGAAGGAGAATCAACTACGTATTCGCATCCATATCCACAAACACCTGTTGATGATGGACAGGAATATTGACTGCAATTTTGTGTGTTATTTAGTATCATCTTCAATTTTATACTCCTTCATAACAGGCCATAAACCTGTTGCGTTATAAATCAACATTGTAATGTAATCCATTGAGTTGTTAAGATATGGTTTATAAGCATATAGCTTTTCTTTATCCTCTCCTTTTTTTATATGAGGAAACACATTCGGATCAAGTGCAATAAACATATCACTTTTATACTTTTTCCCGGAATATCTCCGTGATTCAGACCAAATAGTGCCATGTGTACTCTCAATAGTTTCATTATCAATTATTCTCTCCCCAAACGAGAAATGCAGCGTAGTCTTCTCCTCATTAAATTTGCATGTAATATTATTATCAGTAAATATCTCCCCAACACTCTTAACATCTACAGTTTCATCATATTCTGCAAAGTAAAGAATATTCAAATAATTCTCCTGAAAAGGATCTAGTATGCAACCAGAAGAACTACATACCAAGATTATCACACAACATAATGCAAATAAAGGCCAATGTTTCCCGCATTTGCTCATTCTTTGTTTTATATTATCACCCACCATTTTATTTATATCTGCCTTTGGCTATCTCTTGGCAAGACTTAAGTGTATAATAACCGCCCCACCATCTAGAAACCCACTTCGTTTGCCAGTAATTGTCCCAACCCCACATAGCCGCATCGATATCTTCTTGGGAATATGATTCACCTGGCCACATTTCCTCAATCAACTCAAAAGTTGTAGCTATTGTCCATGTAAACTCATTTGTTGCGACACATGGGTTCAAAGACACAACTGTCTTTTCTTCCCCATCATCTTCATCTGCCAAAACATTCGTTACTGCCGCTGAAAAAACGGTTACGGTCATCACTAACACACACAAGATACTCAGTATTTTATTCAAGTTTTTCATCTTCTCTGTCTCAAAAGGGTATGAGTATTGGGGATATATAATAGTTTTCGATTTTGTAGTTGTAACCTATATATGAAAAAGTTCAGCGAATTTTTATATATGGCTACGACGATACCTTCTCGATGAACAGGATAGGTATAAGAAGAGAGGATAAAAACATATGGGAGAGAAGAACGCCTGTTGTTCCTGAGCAGGTTAAAGAATTCAGGGATATTGAGTTTTTTGTTCAGCCATCAAAAATCAGGGTGTTCAAAGACAGGGAATATACTGAAGCAGGCGCAATAATTCATGATAGACTCAATCAGTGTGAGGTGATTTTTGCAGTAAAGGAAATACCATTAGATTTTTTTGATAAAAACAAAACATATGTTTTTTTCTCACATACAATAAAAGGACAGAAACATAACATGCCCATGCTGAAGAAAATGATGGAGCTTAAATGTCAGTTAATAGATTATGAAAAAATTGTGGATGAAAAAAACAGTAGATTGATATTTTTTGGCAGATACGCGGGTCTTGCAGGAATGATTGATACATTATGGGCGCTGGGGCAAAGATTAAATGGGGAGGGGATAGAAAACCCATTTGCTGAAATCAAACAAACATACAGATACAGCGGTCTTGAAGAAGCAAAAAATGCGGTAAAAAAGGCTGGCGGAAATATAAAGAGGAAGGGGCTTCCAGAATCCTTAACACCAATGATATTTGGCATTGCAGGATATGGGAATGTTTCAAAAGGCGCTCAGGAAATAATTAGTCTTTTACCTGTGAAGGAAATCACACCGGAGCAGGTTGTTTCCATGCAGAATAAGGATTATTCAAGAAACCATGTATACAAGGTAGTTTTCAAAGAGGAGGATATTGTTGAGCCGCTCTCAGGCGAGTTTGAGTTACAGGATTACTACAAGCATCCAGAGAAATACAAATCAAAATTTGATAAATACATCCCGCACTTAACTGTGTTAGTAAATGCGATATACTGGGACAAGATTTATCCGAGACTTGTCACAAAAAAATATTTGAAAGAACTGTATGCAGGTAAAACAAAAAATTGTTTAAGGGTTATCGGCGACATTGGCTGCGACATTAATGGTGCGGTTGAATGCACAGGTAAAACCACAACGCCGGATAAGCCTGTTTTTGTTTACAACCCGTTGACTGATAAAACAATAGATGGATTTAAAGGAGAAGGGATTGTCGTGCTTGCTGTAGATAATTTACCATGCGAACTGCCTAAAGAATCATCAGAAGATTTTTCTTCAGCGCTCAAAAAATTCATACCTTTGATTGCTTCAGCAGATTTTTCAGTAGATTTTGAGGATTGCAACCTACCACCGGAAATAAAAAATGCAGTCATTGTCTATCATGGTAAGCTTACACCAAATTACCAATATCTTGAAAAATACTTAGAGGAGGGATGAGATGAAAGTAGTTAGGGAGAAACAAGTAGTCAGAAATCAGGAGTTAGGATTTAGGGAACTGTCCCTAGCCCCTAACTACTATCTACTAACTACTACACAAATGGAGGGAAAAAAATGAAAAAGGTGCTTGTCCTTGGCGCAGGTCTTGTAGCAAAACCATTGGTGAGGTATCTGCTTGACTCAGATTATAATGTAAAGGTTGCAAGCAGAACCCTTAGTAAAGCAGAATTCCTGACTGAGAATCATCCAAATGGTTATGCTGAGCAGTTGAATGTGGATGATAAATCAAGGCTGAGGAAGCTGATAGGAGAGGCAGATATTGTTATCAGCCTTTTACCCTACACTCACCATGTAACGGTTGCAGATATTTGTATTCAAAAGAAAAAGGATATGGTGACAACATCCTATGTTAGCGATAAAATGCAGGGGTTAAATGAAAAAGCAGTAAAGGCAGGAATAATCATTCTTAATGAGACAGGGCTTGACCCAGGCATAGATCATATGTCAGCAATGAAAATCATACACAGGGTTAAAAACAGTGGAGGAAAAATCACAAGTTTCTGCTCCTACTGCGGTGGACTGCCTGCGCCTGAAGCGAACACAAACCCGTTTGGGTACAAGTTTTCATGGAGTCCCAGAGGTGTTGTGCTCGCGGCAAAGAATAATGCAAAATATCTTAAAAATGGAAAAGAGGTTTTTGTTCCATCTGAGAAACTTTTTGATGCTTATTCAATCATCAGCATACCAGAGATAGGAGATTTTGAGGCTTATCCTAACAGAAACTCAATACCGTATATTGATAAGTATGGGATAAATGGAACAGAAACAATGTTCAGGGGGACATTGAGAAACCTTGGATGGTGTGAAACATGGAAAAAAATAGGGGAGCTTGGACTTCTGAATGAAAAAACAATGGACTTAACAGGTCTTTCTTTTAGAGAGTTTACTGAAAAACTAATAAACAAAAAGGATGTAAATAAAAAGGGGGTCGCTGAATACCTTAAAATCGACGAAAACTCAGATGTAATTAAAAGATTTGAATGGCTTGGGTTATTAGGTGATGAGAAATTACCAGTTATTCAGGGGTCACCACTTGATGTTTTGGTTGCCCAGCTGCTCAAAAATCTTCAGTACAAAGAAGGTGAAAGGGACATGGTTGTACTGCACCATGAGTTCATCGCAGAGTTTAAAAAAGGAAAAGAAAAAATTAATTCCACACTAATAGACTTTGGTATTCCAAACGGTGATTCATCAATGGCAAGAACTGTTGGTTTACCAGCAGCCATCGCCACAAAACTAATTCTGGAAGAAAAAATCGACAGCAAAGGCGTGCATATACCAATCCTTCCAGCAATTTACGAACCAATCCTGAAAGAGCTGGGAAAACTGGGAGTAAAATTCAAGGAAAAAACAGAAGAAACCTAATCTAAACTCAGCAACACGAATTTCATCGTTAAAACTTCGACGAAAGAGCTTTTTGTTGCTGAGTTTACTACTTCCTCCAATTAACAACCTCTACAAAAGAAGGGTTGTTTAGTTCTTCAAAAGAACCAAAAGCAGATTTTCTATTTTCATCATCCCTGTTTTTACATTTCTTCATTCTATCCCTCAAACAATTACTCGGAATCAGAGTACTTCGGAATTTCCTGATGGAAATTCCTTGTATCTTCATTCGTTCACTCATGAAGAATTCCTCGCATTTTTTTATCGCACATAGGATAGTTTGCATGCGATAAAAAAATAAAAGGGGGGAGGAGTCATCGTAAAAAGCCCTTGGGTTTTGCTTCAAAACCCATGGACGATGGCATTGGATGGGGAATAAAAACACCTGAAGGTATCTGTTCCCCTACAGCACGTGTTGGTGCTATAATGTTATCCAAATCCGAATCCGGACTGAAAATGTTTGGTGAATGAACACCAGTCATAATGGACATAACCTTTATTTTTCCATTACAGTTTTCATCCACCCTTGCGCCCCAAATCACATTAGCATTCGGGTCAAGTTTTTGGGTAATGCCTTCTGTTATCCTGTTCATATCTGTTAATGAAAACTCAGGTCCTGCAGTTATATGCACAAGGGCGCCATTTGCACCTTTGTAGTCAACATCTAACAGAGGATGGTTCAGCATGTCCTTGACCACTCTATCAGGGTCTGCATCTGCTTCACCATAAAGCATCATTGATAATCCACCGTTGGTCATTATTGTTTTCACATCAGCATAATCCAGGTTTACCAGAGACGGTTGCGTTATGGTTTCAGTTATGCCACCAACAACCTCAGACACAAGCTGGTCCATCACAGAAAACGCCTGCAAAAGCGGAAGGCGTGGTGCAAATTTCAGCAGGCGTTCGTTTTCCAGAACAACAACGCTGTCCGCCCTTCTCCTCAACTTATCAATACCCTCCAGCGCCTGAGTATTCCTGCGCCGTTCAACTGCAAAAGGTATTGATACAATCCCAACAACTATTGCACCCTCCTTTTTAGCAATCTCTGCCACTATTGGGGATGCGCCTGTGCCTGTACCACCACCCATCCCTCCGAGTATGAATACAAGATCAGAGCCTTTTATGTTTTCCTCAAGAACATCCCTCGCAAGCTCTGCACACTGTTCCCCAACAGCAGGATAGCCGCCCGCACCAAGCCCTTTAGTGAGTGACTTTCCTATCAATATTTTTTTGGCAGCATTTGTTATACTCAGATGCGCCTGATCCGTGTTTATAGCAAGCGTGGTAGCACCTTTAACACCCATTGCCTGCAATCTGTTTATGCTGTTATTTCCTGCCCCGCCAACACCGACCACCAAAATTTTTGGCTTTCCAAACTCATCATGTTTTGAACATTTCTCAAATTTTCTTGCGTTTTCCACCAATGATTCCATTTTCATGCGCCTCCTTAGGCATCAGGCCGCTGTCTGGGACAGCGGCCGCTCATCCCATCCTCTCAGGTTTTCATATATTTGCTAATTTTTGCTTCTTCTTCCTCTCTAAATATTCTTCTCTTTTCCATTTCATCCATTCTTCTGCCCCTTTCCAGGGTTTCATCCACCTTTTTATTCACATACTCCTTCACTGCTGTCCTTATGAGTTCTTGTGCTGAAAGGAACTCCTCGCATTCAACGATAACATTAATTTTTCTTAGGTCTCCCCTAGGAAATTTCACTTCTATTTGCGCCCCTTGTACAGGGGTGATTCGGCTTTTTATGAATTCTTCTACAGAACCTCTGATAGCTTCTGAAACTGATCCAAGTTTTTCCTGTTTAACAATTGTGTTAAGTGTGTCAATTTGGTCTGGCGTAAGCCGTACAGTTATTTTTTCTGTTTTCTGCACATCAACACCTGAGATTTTTGCCAGACATTTAGAGCATTTTGTCTGTCAAATGCCTGACAAATAGTAGTCATGTCATCTGGAGTATATAAAACTTTCTATTTTTGTTCTTTCATTATATTTAAAAACTTCTGTTTTCCACTAAAATTTGTCTACTTTGTTTCTAATGCATCCAGCAGGATGCTCAAATCTGTTTTAAGCATGCCTTTTGATTTTGCAATCCTGTTTTTAATTTCCTGGATGAATTCATTGCCAGACATATGTCTGCATGTTTCCAAAAAAGATTTTATCTCCTTACTATGAACAAGATATGGCGCAACCCTTGCATATATCTCATCGATATTTGGCATGTTATCAAAAACTATTATATATTCACAACAATATTAAAGGTTGCCTGAAACTTCACAATCAAACATGTTTTCGGTTAAAAGAAAACGAAAAAGTTCATGTTGCGAAGTTTCACCCGGCTTAGCTCAGTTGGTTAGAGCGGGGGACTGTAGTTGGATACCCACAATGTGGGTCATCCCCTGCCGATATCCTCAGGTCGCCTGTTCAAATCAGGCAGCCGGGACCATTACAAAACAAGGGATTAGTAGTTAGTAGGCAGGGGTTAGGGGAACAACCCTAGTTCCAAACTACTTATTCTTCGACTTTACTTAGATACTCCGCAGGTATTTCTTTTACTATATAAACTGTTTTCCCTGCCTGCATGATAACAAAACCATTTTCTGTTGCTCTTTTTGCATCAGCTTCAATAATCACAGGATTCTCAACCCTGTGCAAACCCGCTGTTCTTGCATCATCCGCTGTTTTGCTCAGATGAACCATTTTTCTGTCCACTGGTTTTAATCCTGTTTCCAGAATAATGTCAACCTCCTCAGGGGTTGCAGGATAATACAGCTTTTCAGGAATGTTCTCTGTAGGCAAATCTAGATCAACATCAACAGAATGACCATAGGTTGCCCTCAGCTCGTTGCCTTTTATCTGATACCTTCCCTTTGGGTCTGTGGCAACAACAGCCTCCACATGATGTGGTCTGAGCCATCTAAACCTGTTACTTCTCGCCCTCACAGCATCTATGAATGAATAAAGGTTCACCCACCCATGCTCATCCGTTTTTAGATTAAACTTCTCAGGAAAATGACGCAGCGCGCCAGCCATCATCTTCCCAAGGCGTTCAAGCTCCTCATCATTCATCAAGAATCTGCCTTCTTTATTACAAGCTGAGCATTTCTCGCCCCTGAAATACCCATGTTCTTTACATTCCTTTAGCATAGTAATGTAATAGACAAGGTTTATAATAATGCTTTCCTATTCAGACATATGAACTTGAAGCAGGTTGCTGGTGAGAAGGCGGTAGAATATGTGAAGGACGGAATGGTTGTTGGCCTGGGCACGGGCAGCACCATGTTTTACGCTATTAAAAAACTGGGTGACATGGTCAGAAACGGTTTGAATATTGTTGGAATTCCTACATCTGGGGAGACAGAAAAACTTGCAAAACAGTCCGGCATTCCTTTATCAACACTGGAGGAGCATCCTGTGATTGATGTAACAGTAGACGGCGCGGACGAAATAGACAAAAAACTGAATCTGATTAAGGGAATGGGGGGGGCGCTTCTGAGGGAAAAGATTGTTGCATCTGCCTCCAAAAAAGAAATTATTGCTGCAGATAGTTCAAAACTTGTGGGCATACTTGGAGCAAAATCGCCTTTGCCTGTTGAGGTGGCAAGATTTGGCTGGTCCTCAACCGCAAAAAAAATTTCGGAACTTGGATGCAAAACAGAACTCAGAAAAAAGGATGAAGAAATTTTCATAACAGATAACGGAAACTACATTCTGAACTGCAAGTTTAACAAAATAGATAAACCAGGAGAAATGGAGCAGAAAATAAACAACATTCCTGGTGTTGTGGAAAACGGGCTGTTCATAGGACTAGCAGATGTTGTGGTAGTGGCATCAAATAAAGGGGTAAAGGTTATTGAGAAGTAATTTTAACCTTTTCCCTAAGTTTCTCAACATTTTCTTTTATTCTGTTTATTTCATCCTCTTTTTTTTCCTCAAGGAAATCTATTATTTTTTCTGGTGATACTGAGAGTTTGTATGATGATAATGGCCTTCCTTTTGTTCCTCTTTTTATGTTTCTTTTTTCAACCCAGCCTTTTTCTTCAAGTTTCTTTAATGCAACAGAAACCTCTGGCTGGCGCAAATTTACATTTCTTTCAATGATTACTGGTATTGTTTCTTTTACTCCAAAAAGAAACACAAGGATTTTTGCAACATTTTTTGGTAAACCCAAATTTATTAGGAGTCTGACAGTTTCTTTCTCGTTTTTGTCAAATACTGGTTCTTCTGTTTTTTTCATAAAACAAGTTTTCCTTTATCAAGTATTATTTTATCATCTATCTTTAATGTGGGGTTTTTTATTATGCCGTCCAGATGGATGCCGCAGCTAACCTTTCCACCAAATGTTGAGTTGTCACCAAATGCAACATGAACAGTGCCAAGGACTTTTTCGTCCTCAAGCACATTACCAATAATTCTTGCGTTTGGATTCATCCCGATGCCAAGTTCCGCGACATTCCTACCGTATTTTCCTCTTTTATCAAGCATTTTTTTTATTTCATCATCCTCTATTTCTTTAGCAAAACCATCCTCAACTATGATTTTTACAGGTTTATCTATTTTTTTTCCAAATGCACCATCAACAAAAATCATGCCGTTTGCTGTACCCTCCTTTGGAGCTATAAAAAGTTCGCCAGCAGGAAGGTTTGTGAAAGCCCCTTTTTTATGACAAATGCCTGTGTCATCAGCAATCCATTCCCTCTCCTCAAAACTCATGGTAAGCGCGGTTCCAAGCTCTGTTTTTATTTCAGCCTTTTTGCTGCCTTTGATAATTTTGTAAACCCTCCTAATTGTTTTTTCAACCTCCCTGAAATCAGCAGTCATTCCACCACTACTCAGCATCTCCTCTGTGATTCCTGGCATTGTTGCTATCCTAACATCAGCCCTGTTCGCCGCTTTTCTCGCCTGAGTATGTGTTAAAGAGTACTCTGTTGGTGCAACAATTACATCTACATGCTTCATGAGCTCAGCAATCGGTTTAGGCGGTTCCTCCCCATGCCTTGTCCTGGGCAGCATCTTGATGAGCATTGCCTCAGCTCTTGCGTTTACTGCTGCCTGAAAAAGCGCTTCACCAATCTTTTCCTTCACAGTATCCGTGATAATGAGAACCTTTTCCCCTTTTTTTACACCCATGCATATGTTTACAGCTGTTTTAGCGCCATCTTCTAAAGACATTTTTTCCCCCATATTAGGGGTTAGGGAATCCCTAAACCCTGCCCCCTGACTTCTTGCTTAAGGAATATCGTGTTATTACTTCTTATAGGTTATGGATAATTCAGGGATTTTTACCCCTTTTCCTTTCACAACAGAACCCACAATCTTTGCTTTACCTTTTAACATGTCAACAATACCGTCAGCGTCCTTCTCAGACGCAATTATGCAGAAGCCCATTCCCATATTAAATGTCTGGTACATCTCAAAATCATCAATGTTTCCGATTTCCTGGATTAATTCAAACACAGGATGAGGCTTGAAAGGAGCATCAATGCAGTAGCCAACATTTTTGTTCAGTCTCAAAAGTTTTCTTACACCCCTACCTGTGATGTGCGCAAGACCATGAACCCTGAATTTTTTTATCACATCAAGGATTTCTTGGACATATATTTTTGTTGGCTCAAGCAAAACCTCACCTATTTTCTTGTTTGATTTTGGAAATCTATCATAATATCTGTTTTCAAAAATTTTTCGTGCGAGTGTTAAACCATTTGAATGAATTCCTGAGCTTCTCAGACCAATGATAGCATCACCTAGTTTTATTTTTTCTCCTGTTATTATGTTTTTTTTCTCAACATACCCGAGGCAGGTGCCTATAAGCTCAAAACCACGGATGGAATCTGGAAGAATCGCTGTTTCACCACCAACCAAGGATATGTTCGAAATTTTTGCACCCCTGTTTAATCCTATGCCGATCTGCTCTGCAAGTTTTGGGTTAGGTTTTTGTATTGCAAGACAATCAACAAAAGCAACTGGTGTTGCACCAACGCAGATGCAGTCATTAACATTCATGGCAATACAATCTATGCCAACAGTGTCCCATTTTTTCATTTCATCAGCAATAATAACCTTGCTGCCAACACTATCTGTGCACAGTGTTAAAGCATATTTCCCAAAATCAACAAGACCAGCATAATGTCCTTTGATGTTTAATGCTTTACCAAAACCTTTTCTTCCTGCCTTCACCACATTTACAAGTGATGAAACAGTTTTTTCCTCCTTAAAAATATCAACACCTGATTCCGCATAGGTCATTTTTTTCTTTGGCATAAAAGAGTAATTGTGTTATGATGATAAATATGTTGTGATTTTTAATTCTTCTTGCCTTTTATGTCAGCACACTGCTTGCATCTTATATGTCGAATTTCATTGTTTACATGCCTAAAACATAAAAATGACTTACAAATTTCACATTGAAAGAATGCTCTCCTGTTGCACTTATCGCATTTTTTAGTAAATGGAAATCTGAAAAAATTGCATATAACAGTGTCATATCTCTTTGAGAAAAACTCGATTGGTGTTCTGTTTTTAAAAATATAAATTAAAAAAAACAAAATCAGAACAAAAATTGCTGTCAATGGATTAATAATGTTATAAATAGTGTATCTTGAGAGGTAGGGGTATATTGAATATTCTTTTGAAATTATTGGAGTGAATAATGGCATACTCCAATCTGATCCAAATAAATCAGCTAATAAATGTGCTCCAAACGCAACAAAACACGCAA
>JASEEW010000196.1 GCA_030019485.1 Thermoplasmatales archaeon
CCTGTATCAATTATGGTCAACTCATAAAGATTAGAGAAAATGGAAGAATGGTTGACAAAGAGAAAAGGATAATCTATGGAAAACCAGATCTCAATGACATAGAGACCACTGATGTTGAGAATTTTAATGGGATATTACGAGAGAGGATTGGTGGATTGGTACGGGAAACAAAGTGTTTCTCAAAATATAAGCGGGGATTAGAATGTGCCATCCAGCTGTTCCAATTCTATTGGGATTTCATAAATGAGTTCAAGAGAGATGCTTCGCCGGCAATGTTAGAAGACTTAACAGATCATCCATGGACATGGCATGAATTTTTTTTATTTCAAATTAGGTGCTACAAATTAGGACACTACCCATTTTTTCCGCTACCTGCTTGATGACCTCTGTTTTTTTCATTTTTTTGTCAACAAGAATCCTGCCTGTTTTTTTGTACCAGTAATGCGGGTATCTTACCTCCTCTGATATGGGGTTTAAGCCCAGGGATTTTGCTGCTTCCTTCAGTTTTTCCATTTTTGGGGAATGAAGAGCTAATTTTTTTGGAACCCTTCTGATAGGTCTGGGATTATTTATGTCGAAATAATCAAGCCAGAGAACAATTTTTTTGTCTTTTTTTGAAACCATAAAACTCACTTAATTAGAACAGCGTTAATAATACCATCCTGACCAGGTCTGGAGGTTACCTTTGCATTTCCAAGTTCTGTTTTTATTACCGCACCTTTTGTAATTATATTCCTTCTGACATAGTGCGGGTTTGCAAGGTTTTCAATAACAGAAAGGATTTTTGTCTTCTGACTTTTATTTTCCTTTGGGATGACTATATTTGCAACCCCTGCCCTAAGAACCCTTATTTTCCTGTTGTTTCCCCTTGTTCTGAAAACATGGGCTTTATGCTCACCCAGTGTTGTTTCTCTTTTTTCCCTTCCAATTTCATATTTCCTTTTCTTTCTGGAATAAACCCTTCTCCCACCTGTTTTTTTTCTTTTAGATTTCCCCTGCCATATAGCCATTTTAATGCACCTTGATAAATTTGATGATTTCAGACCTCATTTCTTCATATGCAACAACAGAGTTGTAGTCCTTAACCATATCCCTGCACCTTCCAATCAGGCGCTCCTGGAACACAGGAGGCATAAATACTGTGCCATATTCTGTTTCCACATCCCTTTTTGCTTTCTCAACAATCTTGTTTAATGCATTCGTATTGTACCCCTCAGGTAGTTCTTCAGCATTCATATTTACATAAATGCCTTATAAACTAAAAAACCTTCACCGAAACATTTATAAAGGATAAGAATCCTTTCATTATTATGTTTGATGAGATGTTCAGCAGGAATTTTGGTTTTAGCATGGGGTTAGTTGGCATCGAATTTCTTATAGGGTTAATCCTTGGTCTGCTCATAAAAAAAGCCCTAAAGGTGATAATTATTGTTGCCATCCTGATTGGTGTTGGCAGCTATGTTGGTGCTGTTGCTGTTAACTGGGGCATGGTCGTAGGAACAGCAGGCACATTAGCCGCATTAGGCTTACTTGGTTTCACATTACTGCCCCTTGGTGCAGGACTGCTTGTTGGCGGAATCGTTGGTTTCATAAAAGGATGAAAAACAAAAGGTTTTAGTGTTTGAACCTTACATTCATCCCTTTTTCTCTGGCAAAACTGGTCAGATGTTCTATGAGTTTGGAAACAATACCCTCACCAAGATACCCATTCCTCACAATAAGATTTTTTGTTTCATAATATTTTCCAATCCATTTGTCCTCTTTAACAATAGGCTCGTAGGAAATACACCCAATAATATTCCCATCTTTTTCAGCTACAAACATATTTTCAATACTGCCATCAAACTTTTCATCATTTTCTGCTGCCAGCTGCTCAATTGCTGTTAAATCCTTCTTTTCTGCACTTCTAATGTTTACATTAGAAGTGGGAGGAATCTTTGATTTCGAACTATCTCTAACACCCACATTTTTTATTTTACACATTGACTAATAACCCCAAAAATAAAGTAATAATTGAAGAGATAGGAGTATTACAATAAAAATTCCTCCTATAATTGTC
>JASEEW010000197.1 GCA_030019485.1 Thermoplasmatales archaeon
TTTGTTTTTCTGTTTTTGGTTTTTAGGTTCTTTTTTTCTAATACAGTTTGATAAACATACCAAAAACTTTATTATTTGCAGAGCCATAGGATATGTTGATGAAAAGGAGGACATTTGCCGCTGCCGTACTTATCTTATTTGCTGTTATAATAATTATTATGATGGTTATGTTTTCATCCCCTGATAAAACTGTCCAAACAGAAACAAACATGCAGGAGATAAACGAAAATCAGGAGCAGATGAAAATGAACCAGCAGAATAATGGAGGATGGGGTGATGCTGAAACAACATCTTTAACCGCATATGCACTGATGGAAAGCGGTGTCCAGCCATATGCGGTATATCAGAATGCAGAAAGGGTAAATGTTAGCATAGCAAATCAGAATGTTTCCAATGCAATGGATTATGTGTGGGCTCAAACCTGTTATGATGAGAATGATGAGGATGAACCGCAAAACATAACAACAGCAAATATCACATGCTACACCGCAACAGCAGTTGCTTTAAATCTTGTTGTTTGTGATGACATTACCTTATCCGCCTCAGACCAAACAACGAATGCCAGCAGATCCTCCTTCCTCCAATACAGACTAATCTCCTGTCAGTCCCAAAGCGGAAGCTGGAACAACAATGTAACCGACACATCGCTCGCGGTTTATTCACTCAAGAAATCAGGGTATGAAAATGAAACGGTAATATCCAGGGGCATTGACTGGCTTCAGGGTAACATGGAACTTGCTGTTTCTCCAAAGGATATGGCACTCGCAATTATTGCGCTAAACGAGTACGGAGTAAATGTAGAGGGTTATGCTGATTCTCTTGCTGAAAAACAAAAAAATGATGGTGGTTTCGGGAATGTTGAAGATACATCATGGGCTGTTATCGCGCTATCAAAAAGCGAAAATACTGAGGTTTTGAAAAGCAGGGATAATGCTGTGGCTTGGCTCAAGAACCAAAAAATTGAGGACAATCGGGAACTCGCCCTGACAACGCTGGCTTTTATTGAATCAAACGGGGTGGTTGAGAAAACAGGTCCTGGGCCGCCAGTACCAAAGGCAGTTTATGCTTTGTCTATCCTGTTATTTGTGGCGCTCCTCGCAGTGTTCGGGCTGTTTGCAAGGATAGATGAAAGCAGGGTTTTTGATGGTTTAAGGAAAAACATTTACGAGTACATCAAACTGCATCCTGGTGAGCATCTCAGCAGGATTATGAGAACATTCAAAATGTCACCAAGCAGTGTAACGCATCATCTGGATGTTCTGGAAAAAACAGGGCACATACTCTCGCACAAAGACGACAGGTATAGGAGATTCTATGTTAACGGCAACGGCTACAAAGCATACACCAGCGGCGAGGACTACAAACCTGTAATTTCAGTTCTGAAAAACAGCACATCCAAGAAAATTGCAAGATTCCTGCTTTCAAACCGGAAAGCAAACCAGAAACTGCTTGCGAAAAAACTGTGCATTCATCCGAGCACAGTGAACTGGCACGCAAAAAGACTGAGAAATGTCGGTCTGCTCAGCAGAAGAAGGAAAGGAAAAGAGCTCTATTACACAATCAGCCCTGATGCTGAAAAGGTTTTAGGGCTGATTGGATAAAGCATGTAACCATAATATTTTATATCCTCTTAACAATAACATAACTATGAAACAGGTATTTGCGCTCATAATCATGCTCTGCTTTTTACTGCCGTTAATCCCGCCAGCCCATGTTGTGAACGGGCAGACCCATTATACTGCAGAAGCAGAGCGGCAAGGCACTTATCATTCCTATGAAAGCATGACTGCAGAATTGGAGGGGCTTGCAAAAAACATTCTGATATTGTTTCAATGTTCTCAATTGGCACAACATACGAAGGCAGGGAAATTTGGGTGGTGAAAATATCAGACAACCCAAACACTGATGAATCTGATGAGCCTGATGTTCTGTACATGGGCGCCCATCACGGCAACGGCTGTGGGACAAAAATAGGGCCTAATCCTTACAGATTATTACATATGCCCTTTTGCCTATGAATTT
>JASEEW010000198.1 GCA_030019485.1 Thermoplasmatales archaeon
TGCAGCAGAATGCATATCATGAAATTGACACCTACTGCCCGTCAAAAAAACAGTATGAGATGCTCAGAATAATGCTAAAATTTTATGATTTAACCACAGATGCTGTTGAAAAAGGCACCTCCTCTGAAAAACTAAAGACGTTGAAATGCAAGGAAAACATAGCAAGGATGGGCACAACCTCCAATGAAACATTTGAGGAGGAGTTTGAGAAACTTGAGAATGACATGGAAAATGAAATCAGGAAGGTGGAAGCATGAAAGTAGTTAGTAGTCAGGAGTTGTTACGGAATTTGCAGGGACAAATTCCTAACATGCTACGGAATTCCAGCAGGAATTCCTGGCATTTTAGGAAAAAACAAAGTTTTTTCCGTAAAATCTTAGGAAAAGTCCAAGGACTTTTCCGTAAGATAGGGGTTAGGGGCGTTCAAGTAGCCAGTAGTCAGGGGTTAGTAGTTAGGGAGAAGAAAATGAATTCTTTCCTAACCCCTAGCTACTATTCCCTAACTTCTTGCATGGGGGTGATATGATGGGGGTTAAGGAGTATTCAACTGTTTCTGAAATCACAGGACCATTGATGATTGTTGATGGCACATCTGATGTGGCATTTGGTGAGGTTGTAAAAATCCTAGCACCAAATGGGGAGGAAAGACTCGGGCAGGTGTTAGAGGCAGAAACAAACAGGGTCATAGTTCAGGTTTTTGAGGGAACAAAAGGGCTTGACACAAAGCATACGAGCGCGCGTTTTATTGGTGAAACAATGAAAATCGGCGTTGGAGAAGAAATGCTCGGGAGGGTTTTTGATGGAAAAGGCAGGGCCATTGACGGCGGCCCTGAAATCATACCCGAGAAAATGGCTGATATTAACGGAAATCCGATAAACCCCACAGCTAGGGAATATCCCAGGGATTTCATTCAAACAGGCATTTCCACAATTGACGGGATGAACACGCTTGTCAGGGGGCAGAAACTGCCAATATTTTCAGGTTCAGGGTTACCGCATAATGAGCTTGCAGCCCAGATTGCACGTCAGGCAAAGGTGCTTGGTAAAGAAGAAACGTTCTCCGTTGTCTTCTGCGCAATGGGCATAACATCTGAAGAGGCAAACTTTTTCATCAGGGATTTTGAGAGAACAGGGGCACTTGAGCGTTCTGTTTTGTTTTTGAACCTTGCAGACGACCCTGCAATTGAACGTCTGATTATTCCAAAAATGGCTCTGACATGCGCAGAGTATCTTGCATTTGAAAAAGAGATGCATGTTCTTGTAATTCTTACTGACATGACAAACTATGCAGAAGCACTGAGGGAGATTGCTGCTGCGAGGGAAGAGGTTCCTGGGAGGAGGGGATACCCTGGTTACATGTATACGGATTTTGCATCAATCTATGAGAGGGCAGGACGGATAAAAAATAAAAAAGGAAGCATCACCCAGATGCCTATACTGACAATGCCTGATGATGACATAACCCACCCTATACCTGACCTAACAGGATATATTACAGAGGGGCAGATTGTGCTGTCAAGGGAGCTGTACAGGAAGGGGGCTTCGCCACCGGTTAATGTTTTACCATGCCTTTCAAGACTCATGAAGAGAGGAATAGGAAAGGACAGAACAAGGGAGGACCATGACGATGTAAGCAACCAGTTGTATGCAGCATATGCTGAGGGGATTGATTTAAGAGAGCTCGTTGCTGTTGTCGGTGAAGAAGCACTCACTGACAGGGATAAAAAATTCCTGGCCCTTGCTGAGCTTTTTGAGAAAAAATTTATCACCCAGGGAAAGGATGAGAACAGAAGTATTGAGGAAACACTGAGCCTTGCATGGGAACTTCTGAAAACACTGCCGAAAACAGAGCTGAAAAGAATAAGAAAGGAATACGTTGAAAAATATATGCCAAAGGAATAAGGGTAAAGGAATAAGGGTGATGTAGAATTATGGTGCCTTACTACTTAACTTCGCCATTTCCATTTAATATTTTAGTGCCCTAAACTAATTTGACATTTAGGTTTTACCAGCGTAATTC
>JASEEW010000030.1 GCA_030019485.1 Thermoplasmatales archaeon
CTGCTCAAAAAAAAAAACTGGGGGAGCAAATTAAAAGGAGGAAAAAAACATGCCTGGAAACAATGGAAAAGGTGGAAAGAAAAAGAATGAACCAGAAGTTACAACATTGGCTATTGGTGAGGAAGACGGCAGCGGTGATGTAGTAGTCCTATAAGAAGGATTAACATTATTTGAGGAAAATGTTAACCGCCCAAACCCCCGGATGGGTGGAGGCGGGTTATAAATATCCAAAAACAAAAGAAAGGTATGAAGTGAAAGAATATGATAGAAACAACCTGTAATGGATGCTGGACATATACATCCTGGGGCTTGATCTTACTTCCTAGTGGAAAGGTATATTCTGGGAATGGGGATCCAAATCCAGCAAACTATGTTTGCACAATGTAATGTATTATGATAATCTGAAGAAAAAATGTTGACCGCCCAAACCCCCGGGTGGGTGGAGGCGGGTTATAAATATTCAACAAAAATAAACGAGGTGAAAAATATGAAAAAAATGTTAATTGGATTCGCAATTCTTGGCGCAATACTAATGCTGTTACCAGCAGTGAACGTTCAGGCAGGCTCTTATTCAGTATATAAAGGCAAAGTTTATGGTGACTATCAGGGTGAAGGAAAGGTTGTGCTTGCGAACGAGAATCTGAACGCAAAGTTTACAATCCACCACACGGTCTATTATATCGTTGACCCTGAGATAGGAGGATATGCTTCAGAGTCAACAGAAACCTGGAATGTTCATGCATCGAGAGTTGACAGTGAATGGCAGTATATCAAGACAGCGCCTTTCAGAGGGTACTGGGAAGGATCGGCGCAGAGAACAGGTGACAGTCAGGTAATGAAGGCTGAGATAACAGGATATGGTGGTGTGCTGGAGGTAAATATTGTTTGGCCGGATTGGATGACTGAGAGTGGAATAATACCAAGAACACCTTTGTGCAGGCACTTCTACTTTGAGACCACGCCAGAAAACATACTGACAGCATAAAAAATTATGGGAATTTCCCAATTTTTTTTCTTTTTTTATCTTTTCACATTTTTAATAAGATATTCTGCGAGTTTTCCTGAAACAGGTATTTTTGTCATGTGCTCAAAACCGTAAAACATTGGTGAAGGATTGCACTCAAGCAGATAATATCTGTTGTTTTTTGTGCGCATGAAATCTATGCCTGAGAAATACATACCAAGAATATTTTTTGCTTTTACTGCGATTTCCTTAATATTTTCTGGGAGTTTTACAACCTTCACCCCTTTTTGCTCAATTCTTGAATCAACCTGAGGACCTGAAACCAATTCCCCAGCCCCAATAACCTCATCGCCAACAGCATAAACCCTAATGTTTTTTCCTTTTACATATTTTTGAAACAAGCCTGGTCTTTCTTTGAATGTTTCCCTGTTCTCATTCATGAATTTTTTATTCACAAGACTGGTATGAATTCCTCCTCCAAGTGCCTTGTATATCATCTTTCCTCTTTCAATCTTATTCAGGTCATTCCCGGCGATAAAACCTGGTACTGGCAGATTGTTTTTCATAAAAACATAAAGCTGGAAAGGTTTTAACCTATGATACATAAAGGAATCATACGGGTTTACAACAAATTTTTCTTTACTTAGCATTCTTATCAGGGAATGTTTTAAGGAAAGGTTTTCCCTTTCATTTGTTACAAAATCCATGTATTTCTTGTACTTACTATCCCATTCTTTTTTTGTAATCTCTTTTGGGGGTATTGGGAAAAGGTAGCCAAGCTGCCTGAGGTAGAACGCATTGATATTCATCAGATTAATATTGTCATAAACAATTTTTTTTTCGGTAAGAAACAGTTTCTTCTCCTTTGGAAATCCCCTGAAATCAATAACAATCGTTTTTTGTCCTTTTTCTTCTATCCTTTTCTTCAAAAGTTTTATCTGCTCATCCTTTTCCTGACCAATTATGCCTATTTCGACCATTCTATCACCACTTTGTCTGCAAATATTTATTCACTTTTGCTCCATCTTAGCTTTTCGCTCAGTTGCTATGCCCCTATTTGTTCACACAAATTTGCTTTGCAAATTTGTGAATACTTCGGAATTTATTTACTTCGCTCATAAATTCCTCGCATTTTTGCTCAGTCGCTATGCTCCTTCGCAAAAAAGCCGCTGGAGGGAATTGAACCCTCGACCTACTCCTATTTGAGCAGCCCCTTCTTTCTTTAGGAAAAGAAAGAAGGACCTGGGCACTAAGAAAGAAAACTGAGGGGTCGCCTCTGGCAACCCCTCCTTCTTTTCTCTTTTCCCAAACTTCCCAGCCTCATTGACACAAAGATTTATACGACTCGTAATGCGACGGAAAAACGCAAAGCGTTTTTCCTAGCATATTACGGAATTTGCTTGCAAATTCCTAATATCTTAGGAAAAGTCACCGGCTTTTCCGTAAGATCCCTGGAAAAGCCAAAGGCTTTTCCAGAGGAACTGGGAAGTTTGCCGCCAGACGCTTTTCTCTTTTCTTTTAAAGAAAAGAGAAAAGGGCTGTACCAAGGAGTTGCTCTACCACTGAGCCACAGCGGCATGAGGGGATTTTCTGAAAGAAAATCTCCGAATGCGAGGAATTGCCTTTGACAATTCCGAAGCACAATAAACTAATACCTCAATGTGTTATTCATTAAAAAAGTTTATCTAACAACCAGCACAGGTCTGGATGCATATCTCACAACCTTTTCTGCAACACTGCCAAGCATGAACTTCCCTATTTTACTCACGCCTTTATGACCTATTACTATGAGGTCACAGTTGAGCTCCTTTCCTATTTTCAAAATTTCGTCTGCTATGTCCCCTTTCCTGACAATGCCTATTATGTTTATCCCTTTTTCCTTTAAACCTGCTATTGCAGAATTAACCTGGGACTGCGCATTTGCTGCTGATAAATCTGAGTCTATTATTGTAAACTCCTTACCATCAGGGGATGGAACAACAGATACTACAATCAGCTCATCATTTTCTTTGAGTAATGCAACTGCTTTCTCCAGCGCCTTTTTTGATGATTCCGAGCCATCATAGCCTACAAGTATGCTTCCCATAATTCACCTATTACGGAAAATGCCTTCAGCACTTTCCTAATATTTCAGGAAAAACCAGGGGTTTTTTCCGTGAAATCAGAATGTTAATATCACCCCATTCTTCAGGATAAGTTCTGAAATCTTATCTACTATTTTCACATATTCAGGAGGTTTAATGTTTCTTTTTTCTAAATCATTCTTCATGCAGCAGATTTCAACCTCAAGTCCTCTGAGTATTTTTATCTCCTTCAGGTTTGATGGAAAATCTGCAGGAGCCTGTTCCTCAACAAGATTGAACACCCCATCATCCATCAACAGCACATCTGTTTTCATTCCGCTTGCAGAAACCATCAATGCTGCCCTGAAGCCTGCATATGCATCCTCACTGCCATACGGTGCCCTAGTAATTAACACAAGCATCATTTCACCATTATTACCCTGTCAGCCCAACTAATAAGTTCAGGCAAGTCTTTACCGGTTTTTCCTATTCTTGCGCCAAGGACCAATTCATTTTCCTTTATGCCCCTTGCCCTGGCACATGAACCGCATACAACAACATCTAAGCCATTGTTTATTAATCCTTCGATTTCTCTACCAGTATTAACAAAATTTCTCATGGGCTCCTGCCCGTTTTTCGTTACCGCAACACCGTCGCCGTAGCAGAACATTTTTATGGAATGTTTTTTTAGTCCTGCGCCTGCAAGACGGATTGCAGTTTTTGAACATGTTTTTAATATTACCAGCATCTTCATAATGTCACAATCCTGTCATATTTTTCTATAAGCTCCACTGCCTCATCATAATCTATCATTTTTGCATCAGCGGACACCCCTCTTGCCACTGCATCATCCTTCAGCACAAAAACATCAGTGTTCTCAGGATAACTTTTGTAATAAACAGCATCCTCAAAGAGCACAACTGCTTTTTTGCATTCAAATGATTCTATCAGCCCTGTAACATTTTTTTCAAACGGCGATTTGAACAGGAGGAACAGAACAGAAACCATATTATGATATTTGCTTCTGTTTAATAATAGTTTTCTACGCACAAAATTTATACCCTTACTCACCATTACCTGAAATATGAAGACTGTTGAAGAGGTAAGAAACGATATACCTTTGACAAAAAAATGCATCTATGCTGATAACGGTGCAACAACACCTGTACCAGTGCCGGTGATAAATGCGATGAATGAGTACTTTCTTGAATACTGTGCAAATGTTGAGAGGGGTACATATTCCATAGCCCTGAAAGCATCCAAGAAATGGAATGAGGCAAGGAGAAATGTTTCAAAAATACTGCTGAACTGCGGAGATGAGGAGTTTATTTTTACGAAAAATCTTACAGAGGCTGCAAACATGGTTGCATACGCGCTTGAGCATTCCCTGTTAAATGACGGGAAAGAACAGAATCCCATAGTAAAATGGGGGGAAGGTGATAGGATCGTTTCAACCATTATGGAGCATCATTCAAACCTTATGATGTGGCTCAGGCTGGCAAAACATTTAAACTTGGATTTTAGTCTTGTGAAGCCAGCAAATGACTGCAGGTTGCTCCCTGAACTTTTTGACATAGTAGATGAAAAAACAAAATTTGTTGCATTTCAGCATGTGTCAAATGCTGTTGGAACAGTACACGATGTGAAAAAAATAATAAAAAGGATAAAGGAAAAAAACCCTGACTGCCTTGTTTTTGTTGACGGCTCCCAGGGTCCTGGGCATATGCCTGTGAATGTTAAGGGTTTGGGATGCGATTTTTACGGTTTCTCAGGGCACAAAGGCCCTCTTGGTCCCCAGGGAACAGGTGGGCTTTATGTTAAAAAAGAGCTCATAGAAAAAATGGAGCCAATGCTCCTTGGCGGCGGAATCATTTCTGATGTCTTGGAAAATGGTTACAGTCTTGCTGATACATATTCAAAAAGGTTTGATGCAGGCACACCAAACATCCCAGGACTGATAGGTCTGGGAAAAGCAGCAGAATATGTAAACGAAATCGGACTCGGAAATATTGAGAAAAGGGAGAAGAAACTTGGCAGAATCCTTTTAGAGGAATTAAGCAGGATGAAAGGTATAGAATTCTATGGTTCTGATGATGACAGAGGAACTATCACTTTTAACATCAAAGGATGGAGGTCTCATGATGTTTCACTTGCGCTTGATGAGAAAAACATTCTGACAAGGGCAGGGCATCATTGCTGCATTCCACTCATGAGATTTCTTGGAATACATGAAAAATACGGGGGCAATGTGAGGATAAGTTTCCATTACTACAATACAGAGGGAGAGGTGAAAAAGATAATAGAAGCAATCGGGGGGTTATTATGAAAACGCTTTCAGATGAGGAGGCAGAAAAATTCATTGTGACTATTCTGAGGGAAAAAGGCAGGATGAAAACAGGCGATGTTGAAAAGGAAATGGAGAAACTTGGTGCAAAATGTCCTGACGATTCTGTCAGGTTTTTAAGCATGCTGAGAATGAAAAACAAAATAAAAGGAAAACTCTCTGTTGAGGAAAAGGGCTGGGTGTGGTGGATATGATTGCCTGTGAGATGTGCGGGAAAAAATGCTCAAATCTGAAAACCGTGCTGGTTGAAGGCTCCATATTAAATGTTTGTGAAAACTGCGGAAAACTTGGAAAACCAATAAAACCAGAGACTGTTCCGACACCCCTTGAAATCGCCATGAGACTTGAGCAGAGAGAAAAAAGATTCAGAACAAAAAATGTTTTTGAGAATGTTGAAAACGAACTTGTTCATGATTACGCAAAAAAAATTAAGGATGCAAGAATGAAAATGAATCTTACACCTGAGGAGCTTGGTAAAAGAATCAATGAGAAAAAAACTGTTATAACAAAAATTGAGTCCGGGAATATGAAACCTGATGAAACCCTGATAAAAAAACTGGAAACAGCATTAAACATAAAACTGACAGAAAAACCAAAAACAGAAAAGGTTGAAACAAAAAGAACAGGCAGAGCATTGACCATTGGGGATTTGATAAAGAGGGAGGAATGATGCAAAAAATAATTCAATTAGAAAAGGAGTCAGGTTATTTCTCAAAATTAGTTTCAGATAAACGATTTTTGTTGTTAGTTTTTGCGATAATCTTTTTGGTGACTTTACCCCTATTAAGAAATCTCGAAAAGAACAAATTCAATTGAACCGAGCAGAAGGCAAAAAATCTTGGGCAATATCAGACCTCGATTATACTCATGATTCATGGACAAATGCAAAACAATTAGTTATACAATATGCAAAAGAGCATAATATCGAGATAAGAGGTCGGTTATAACCACCACCCCAAAGCAATGATATGCCCCCTAAAGTTTCACCCTGTACCCACATTTACACACAGCACTATTCCCCCAGATTTTTAATTTGCTTCCGCATTTCGGGCATACTACTTTTTTCATGAATTCCTCTATCCATGCATTCCTTATCTCAGGTATGTCCTCTTTTTTGATTGTTTGAAGAATATTTTTCAGTTCATCTGTTGAGGCGAGTTTGTCAAACATGCTCATACCTGTTTTTTCTTTCTTTTCCTCTTTTTTTGGTAGTTCATATTTTTTGAGTAAAAACGCTATGTAGATACCGGAAACAAAGCCTCCGATATGCACAATATGCCCAACAGAATCCTGAACAAAAAAGAGTACGTAAACTGTTTCTATTAAAAAGTAAACAACAGCAACAAGGATTACCGGCACTTTGGTGATTATTGGTCCTAAAGGCGCAATAATCTCATCCTTTGGGTAAAGGAATGCGTATGCGCCCATGACCCCAAAGATTGCACCAGATGCACCTATGCCGATTATGTCAGGATTAAGCAAAGGATAGGAATATGTAATCATTGCATTTAACAAAATACCCAATATTCCTGCTCCAAAATATATGACTGCGAATTTTTTAGAGCCAGCCCTTTCTTCGAATGGCATACCTATAAGCATGAGGAAAATCATGTTCATAATCAGATGAATTATGCTTACATGGATGTACATATGTGTGATTATCGTGTAAACTCTGTATGAGAAAAGATAACTTGGCCTGCATCCCAAATCAACAACAATGTTGTTAAAAATATTTCTGTTAAACATAATAGCCAAAATAAACACGATGGCAGATACAATGAAGTTTGTAAGAACAATTATCTGACAGAGGTAACGCTTTTTTAACCGCATATAGATAAAACTTGCAACAATTATTGATAATATACCTATGGATGAAAGATGAATTTTTACCGCCTCCTTCTATATATATCCCTGACGACAGAAACAATTAATATGATTATGATTACAAGAAACACAATCCACCATGAAGATAGATTCTGTCCTGCTTTCTCATCAGTTGATATGTCTTCATTTTCTGTCTCATTTCCTGTATTCCAATCATAAAAAAATGCGCTTGTGAAATACTCTGCAACATCCCTGTTTTTAATTATAACACCTGCTTCCCTGTTTTCTATCACAGCACTTCTCCCCCAGTTGATGCTTGAAATCAATGTTTTGTTTCCATCAACGATCACACCCTTATTATGAATCTTACTCAAATTTTTTATGTAAACAAGTTTTGCCTGAAGAGTCAGATTTTTTTCTTCTGCAACCTGATTTATATAGGCAACAGTATCCAGATTATCTGTAGTATTATCATCTGAATCAACATATCTTGCATCCAGCAATATCTTTACATCACACCCCCTTTTTGCCGCATCAATTGCTGCATTTAGGTATAGGTTATGATATGTATTGCTATCGTTCCAGTTGAGATAATAGCTTTTTTCATCGCTCCAGTTAAAGAAAAGTTTTTTATCTTTTGTCCTTCTATCAACCCAATCAATATTGCAACTCGCCTGCTCAATATATACGGACGTTTTTGCAGAGTTTATCATGCCAATAACGGATTCTGTTTCAAGTAATGATGTGTCAGGTGAAAGAACAGGTGAAACATTAAACAAACCATTTATTGTTATTCCTGAAAACACTGGTTCGTAGTTTCCTGTATAAATTGCTTCATCAAATTTGAACCAGTCAGGAGGATTCCCATATTTTGAATGATTTGGTGTGAATGGAAAACTGTCTTTCATTTCAGGATTCCAGTCATCAAAAAAAACGTCTGAGAAATATTTTGAAACATTTTTATTTCTAACAACAACACCCCATCCCCTGTTGCCGTAACTGTTGTCTGTTGGTATGCCTGTCTGCTTCAGGTTTTCAGATGATATTATCACACTACTGTTATCAACTACTATAAACTTGTTGTGAACATATCTATACCTATCATGAATATCCTGTTTATCATCATTTATCATGAACCTTACCTCTGTTCCATTCTCATAAAGTATTTTTGCAATATATTTTTCAGCATACGCCTCTCTGTAGGGATAAGGGTTTTGTTCATAATATGTGCCGTTAACGTTTGTCATGTTCCAGAATGCAGGCATTCCCTCAAGGAGCACTTTAATAGCAACATTTCTTTTTGATGCACTGACTAAATGTTCTGCAATGTCCATGCTTGTGAGCTGGTAAACACTGATGTATATTGATTCTTTTGCATTATCTATCTCATTAACAATTGTTCCATAGCTTGAGTCAGGTGAAACAAAGCATGTGACATTCCCATTAAATGAAAATGTTTCATAAGGAAAATCTGACTGGCCGATTTTATACATCCTTAACGAGTCCCAGTCAGATGATGTGTTGGTATCAAGATACGCTCCTGTTTCTTCATCAGTATTTCTTCTAAGAACAGTTCCTTCACCAACACCCTTTGCAGGGTTTGAGTTCCAACCAACACCATCATAATCCAAGTCACCGTAAACAACAACGTCAACAACATTATTCTGATTGTCTTTCAGGATAACATCATCACCGGTGTTGGCGAGCCTTAAATTACCCTCTCCATTAATAAGGGGCACATCATCCATGCTATTATTATAATATGCAAAATCTGGTTTGAAATACATCTCCTCATAAAAAGCAGAAGCGTTCCTTGTTACATAAAAACTATTGTTTGAGCTTAAAATTGTTCCTTCAGGAAAAACAGCGTCTCCTTCCGAATCCGAAATACTCCAGTTCCCAATATCCACATCCTCAGATGTAGGATTATAGATTCTCACATATTCCTCAGGCTCATCTTTAAGATAGGTGTCATAGTAAACCTCAACAATAAGAACAGAGTTTAAATCTGAAGGCATCCTGTTTTCATGCATCTCACAGTTCATATTGGGTATCATTGAAAATAACAAAATGCCAAGGACAAAGGACATGAGTATTTTTTTCTTCATCAGAAACAGGATTTGATTTCAGGCTTATTAAACTTCCACTTTTAGAAAAAAGTGGACCCGTCGGGAATTTCGGTTTTGTGAAACCATGCTGTTTAAATTCCTCCCTTAATTATTCTGCCTTTCTAAGGGAAATGCTCGATTCGGAGGAATCAAAGATTCCTCCTCTCTCGGGTTTTGTTTCACAAAACCCTCGAACCCGAGGCCTCATGCTATTCTGATATGCGAAAAAGAATTGGTAAATTGCAAACAATCTCTCTTCTTTTTCGCCAGCGTTTTTCTTTTCTCTTTGAGAAAAGAGAAAAGGGCCGTTGCAAAGCATGCGATCTTCCACTGATCTACGGGCCCACAACGGAAAAATCTTTGATTTTTCCGTTAATGGAAGATTGTTTTGATTGAATAAATAGATTATGGGAATAATGCCGATTCGCAGGAAAACACAATTTTCCTGCTCACAAAAAATCTCTCTGAGATTTTTTGTAACAGATGAGAATTGATTAACGAACAAATACTTAGCACAAAAAATAAAATCAGTTATGGAGATCCTCTGACGCTTAACAACTAGTGATTACCTACCAATTCTGCACACAAATTTTTTTGTTGTTTTTATAGGAGGTGATCCATCCGCAGGTTCCCCTACGGATACCTTGTTACGACTTAACCCTCCTTGCTGAATTCGAGTTCGAGCAAAGCAAAAACTTCACCCTCATTCAAACCCAACTCGGATGGTTTGACGGGCGGTGTGTGCAAGGAGCAGGGGCGTATTCACCGCCTGATGTTGACAGGCGATTACTACGGATTCCAGCTTCATGAGGATGAGTTTCAATCCTCAATCCGAACTATGACTGGGTTTCGGGATTAACTTCCTCTTTCGAGGTTGTAGCCCATTGTCCCAGCCTTTGTAGCGCACGTGTAGCCCGGGGGATTCGGGGCGTACTGACCTACCGTAGCCCCCTCCTTCCTCTGGCTTAGCGCCAGCGGTCCCTCCAGTGTCCTCGGCTTTCGGAAAAGCCGTTAGTAACTAGAGGTAGGGGTCTCGTTCGTTATCTGACTTAACAGAATGCCTTACGGTACGAACTGACGACGGCCATGCACCACCTCTCGGAAAATTAGGCAAAGTCATTAGCCTGGCCTTCATATAACCGTCGCCCCCGGTGAGCTTTCCGGCGTTGAATCCAATTAAACCGCACGCTCCACCCGTTGCGGTGCTCCCCCGCCAATTCCTTTAAGTAAACTGTTCGCGAAGCAAACTGTTTAGAGCAGGAGTTCGCTCCTGCGAATTTCAGTCTTGCGACCGTACTCCCCAGGTAATAGGCTTAACAACTTCTCTCCGGCACTGGATGTTCCCATAGAACCCCCAACACCAAGCCTACAGCGTTTACACCCTGGACTACCGGGGTTTTTAGTAGGGATAAGGTTTAAGGTGCAAGGTTTAAGTTTTACAACTTACATCTTACACCTTACAACTTACACCTAAATCTAATCCCGTTTGCGCCCCAGGGCTTCGTTCCTTACTGTCGGATCCGTTCTAGTCAGACGCCTTAGCGTTGCGGAAGCAACGATAAATGAGGAAAATTTGCTTCCGAAATTTCGCAACTGATAGTCCCTCCAGGATTACAGGATTTTACCCCTACCCCAGAAGTACTTCTAACCTCTCCCGGTCCCAAGTCCAGCAGTCTTCCCGGAATTCGAATTGTTGAGCAATTCGATTTACCCAGAAATTTACCAGACCAGCTACGAACGTTTTAGACCCAATAATAACGACCACCACTTGGGCTGCGGGTATTACCGCGGCGGCTGGCACCCGTCTTACCCAGCCCTTACTCCCCCTGTTTTTTAGACAGGGGAACAGCCTATGCAAAAGCATAGGCACTTAGGATTCCCTCGTCGTGCTTGCGCACATTGCGAAGTTTTCGCGCCTGCTGCGCCCCGTAGGGCCTGGACTCATGTCTCAGAGTCCATCTCCGGGCAACCACTCTCATGGCCCGTACCCGTTGTAGGTTAACAAGTGCGTTACACTTGCTACAGCCTGATAGGCCGCAGACTCATCCTTCGACGTCGAAACTTTCAGTCTAGAAGCATTCCAGCATCCTAGACCTATGGGGTATTATTCTCAGTTTCCCGAGATTATCCCCCATCGAAGGGTAGATTGTCCACGTGTTACTGAGCGGTGCGCCAAGATTGCTCTTTGACTCGCATGGCTTAAGCGTATCCTAATAGCGGTGGCCTCTGGCAGGATCAACCAGAGTTTGAAACTCCGCAACCAGGATGAAATCGAATCTTCTTATGTTAAATTTCATGTTGCGGAGTTTCACGGTCTCTCATTGGCAGGTATTTTTCACTTGTTAAGCGTCAGATTCAAGAGCCCCAGCATATTATGCCAGCATTCTTAATCTCCACATGGAATGTATAGTATTTAGTTGCGTTTCCAGATGGCTTTAGACATATATATTGCTTTCGTCATTTTTTATAATAACTAATTTGTTTTTACTTGTATTTATAATCTTCGCTTGATTGGCATTATTCCTGCCTCCGCAAATATTTTTTGATGATAAATGATATATTCTAATAATCCAATCCTTTATTTGCAGCATGGAAATTTTCCCCTGGAAATTTTCTGTTCTCTGCAAGGAACTTCATTCCTTGCGCTCACAGGTTTTTGCTATGCAAAAATCTGTTCGTGGCCGGGATGGGGTAGCCTGGTATCCTGTGGGACTGTGGCAGTCTTTTCTCTTTTCTTTACAAGAAAAGAGAAATTCATAGGAGTTCTACTCCTATTCTCTACAAATTTGCAAGACAAATTTGTAGAATGTCTGACGATCTACGGAATTTGCTTTGCAAATTCCGTAAGATGCTAGGAAAACGCCTTTCGACGTTTTCCGTCGCAAAAGAGAAAAGAATGACAGATTGCCTTTTGGCAATCTGCCCATGCCCACTATAAGTAGGTAGTTTTTCTTCTTTTGTAAAAAGAAGAAAAGGGCTGCAGTGATCCCTTGACCCGAGTTCAAAAGATGCAAGGTATAAGTTGTAAGGGGTAAGTTGTAAGTACTTATCCCTTAAACCTTACACCTTAAACCTTGAAAATCTCGGTCCCGGCCCTTTTTAAATCAGGAGCGAAACAAGTGACTTGTGAGTCAATCTGTGTTTTCCGCGAATTTAAAATCCAACCCAATGTTTTTTTAACCTGCATTCCCATTCCTCTTATGATGGAATTTGTTTCTGCATCTGAGATAGAGAAATACACCTACTGCCCTCTCAGCTGGTGGCTGAGCAGAAAAGGCGTTGAAGGAAAGGGTAAGGAGTTAAAGGAAGGTATAGGCAGGCATCATGAGATTGAAAAAAACGTTGAAGTCATAAAAAAGGAAGAAGAAAAACTTTTCAGTTCTGAGTTCATGATTGCTGTTTTATCTACTGCTGCTACAATACTAAGCCTTGTTGGTGTTGGCATATATCTATCACAACAGGAGGCTGCAAGCGCTGTTACAATGATTATCTCTGCAATATGGCTTGCTTCAGCAGCATTCTTCCTGGTTGTAGCATTAAAATCAACCCAGCTTGCAAGAAGCGCAAGAACCGTTGTTGATCTGCCAGACGGCACAATAGAATATGTTGCTGGTGAGGGTGTTGAGGATTTGTCCAGCAAAAAAACAGGGCTTATCGGGAGACCAGATTATGTTATCAATGTCAGGGGCTCTTTTGTGCCTGTGGAGATTAAAACAGGCAGGGTGCCAAGGGGCCCTTTGTTTTCGCATATAATGCAGCTGACAGCATACTGCGTTTTGGTTGAGGAAAAGTACGGGAAGACAGATTATGGGATGCTGATATACGGCAACCAGGCATACAGAATCAGCCTAACAGATGAGTTAAAAACAACTCTGTTTAAGAAACTTGAGAAAATGAGGGAGTCGCTTAATACAGGCATTGTTCACAGGGACCATAGCAGACCAGGCAAATGCAGACACTGCTCCAGAAGAAATGCATGCGCTGAGTCACTTGTTTAATTTTTTCTCTATTTTTTCCAATTTTTCATCTATTTTCTTAATGTCCTCTTTCATCTCAAGCATTGATTTTTCAAAGGGTGTGAAGCTGCCAATGGACAGGATCCTGTGTCCAAGGAACAAACCAAGGAATATTGCTCCCAGAAGAGCCAGAACGATTACGAAAAATGCGGAAAATATGAACCATTTTATCCATTCAAACACATTGCCAACATCCACCCATTCAAACAATACTGCACAAACCATCCCGGCGATTATTGCTATGATTACTGTCGTAACTATAAATGTTTTTGATGTTTTAATCTTCAGTTTCATTTTTTCACCTCTTCCAACACCCTTTTGAACGGTAAATCCTTTTCAAAAACCTGATATGTTTTTTCATCATCAACGACATCAAACCTAGGATAGCCATATGCAGGGTCATGTATCGTTACACTACACGCATACTCATAACTGTTCTCTTCGGTCCATACAACTATCTGAACGGAGAAACTGGGAAGATTTGTGCTGTGAGTGAGGCAGTAGGTGTTATTATCCTCCACCTTATCTGTTTCATCTATTGTAATTGTTATTCTTGAGTACTTATAGTCTGTTACCTCACCCTTCACCCAGATTTTTGTTGTATTCGCATCTTTATCGTAGTCCATGATCATTCCTGGTGCTGATGAGATTGGATTCTCTATTTTTGGCGGGCTGCCGATGCATCCTGCAAAAAGAATAAAGAGAACAACAATGAACCATATCCCTTTTTTCATCAATAAACAAATAATGTTAATGCTATTTAAATCTTGTTTTTCACTGTTTTAGTGCGTGTTGGAAAAAGGCATAAATGACCATTTGCGAAACTGAACGGTTATTTTAAATCAACGAGCTTAAAACCACATTATCTGCCTTATTCC
>JASEEW010000199.1 GCA_030019485.1 Thermoplasmatales archaeon
CCATGTATCACCCCCAAGATTATTATTTCCACACAACCTGTTTATTCCTTCTACACCAATCATAAAATCATCAAAATGATTATTTAGCATAGAAGGACAGGTACAATAAAAGTCTGGACAACTATTATTAGAAAAAGAAAAACTTGGATTCAGGTATTCCTCATAAAACACACCCATTTTTGTTTTCTCACTCATAATCTCTATATTCTGCCTGAAGGAACTGGAAACTGTTTGGTCTTCAAACCAAAATGTTTTCTCAGTTTTCTTCTTTCTGTAATGGTTTGAGAGTTTGTTATTCGGAACTATGTGCATATTTTATCACCCTAATGTTTTTAGAATAGGATTGAGAACTTAAAATGATTTTGACACAAAGAACCATGAGCAGAAAGAATGGAAACAGTCAAAATTAAAAATGCACAGAAAAATGTTAAAGATTTCACTAAGAGATTTTTATACATACTCATGTCCCCTGCCACTTTTTCATCTCTTTTTCTACCCTTGCTCTCAAATATTCAGGAATTATCTTTTTCCCTGTTTCCTTTTCATAAGCAATTATCCTGTTCAAAGCAGCACGATTTGCCTTCTTCAAACGACCAGGTGGGAATAGAATTATAAGTATAATCCAAAAGAGTACAATAAATAAAACAGGTAGATCTAGTTGAGGAATGAGGAAAAACATACCAAATATTAAATGAGATAATAGAACGATAAGGGGAGCCATTAAAAATCCAAATAGAATAAGCCGTTCTGTTTTTATTGCTGTTCCTTTACACACAAAAAGCACATACCTTTTTAGTTGTTCTTCTGTGAACTCTGAGAGCGATTTTATTCTCCCAGTTTTTGGTATCATCCCTATCCCCCCTCCAGTACATACCAATCATATACACCAATACCTGTACTAATGAAACCACATGCTGAGCCAATACCACTGAAAACCATAACTGCTACATTTCCTGTAGCGAAGGCTTGTGCTGCACCAACAGCTCCTAATATCCCACCAACAAATGAGAGGTACACTCCCAAATATATGAGGGCAAGCCTTGCATCCTTAGTAGCCCAAGGCATAGAGGCTATAGCTGATGCGACTACGAGAGTTATCATTGAGAACAGGGTGAACAAATAAGAAAATATGGCTGTACTGAGACCACCGGTGACTACCCCTGCACTTAACATCATCATTGAATTCGTAACGAATGCGACATACCCAAAGCCAGTTGAAAACCCACTGACAACCATAAGCACAATCTTCGCAATATCTGAAGTTGAAAGAGAAAAGGAAGAAGAAGGAGAAGGAGTATCATCTACACTAAGAAGAGTATTAATGGCACCGAATATTGCACTCAAAACAGGATCTGTAGACTCAGCAGTGTTATCACTCTCCCCATCTCTAAACGTGGATGTAAATATATTCCCAATAAATCCTATAGCATCATCAACCAAACCTTTTACAGCATCCAAAAATGGTTTAATTAGATTAACCACCCACTGAAGAGCATCTATTAATGGTTTTATATAACTTAGAAGACTCCCAAATAATGCCTCACCCACCTTATTTATACTCTCCTGAGTAATCCTACCATCCGAATTAACATACTCAAAAATTACAGTATCCAAAGCATCTGCAATACCCTTCCCCCAATTTATTATCGCATCCATGATAGGTTTGGTTATCACCTCAAACGCAGCAGTAATCGCACTCCAAATCCAATCCAAGAACGCATCGATCAATGTCTGTATCGCACTCACAATAACCTCACATGCCTTCTCAATATAACCCCAAGCAGTCTCAAGAATACACTTCTGAACCTCTGCAAGATAAACAAGACCATCCTGAACCATGTTAATAGCCTTTTTACCAGTCTCAACAACAATCTCACCAACCTTCACGCCCAGTTCAACCACAGAACCCAGTACAACCTCACCCGCTTTCACAACAGTGTTAGTA
>JASEEW010000200.1 GCA_030019485.1 Thermoplasmatales archaeon
TTTAACATCCACATTACTGGCAATATTCACACCGCAGTGGCAGATGTAAACACCTATCTTCATTATGCTTGTGATGGGGTTACAGGACTAAAAACCTTTTTATTAAATGGGGAGTTTTTTAATGTTGAAAATCTTAAAATCCTGCAACCTGTTTTTGTTGCTACCTGATTTCTATCCTTTTTCCCTTTTTCTCTTCTTTTTTCTTCTCAGCCTTTTTCATTACCACGTCCAGGATGCCGTTTTTGTATGTTGCGGCTGTTGAGTCAGGGATGACCCTGCACGGCATTGCAACATCCTTATGGTATTTCCTTTTCGGTGTGTCAACATCTATTGTCAGCATGTCTTCTGTTGCGCTGAGGTCAATATCGTTTTTTTCAATACCAGGGATTTCAAGGGTGACAGAAACAGAATCCTCGCTTTCTATGACGTCTGTCAAAGGTTCCCTTTCACCAAGCTCTGCCACGCCTTTTCTTGGTGTGTTGCCAAATTCCCTGAACTGCGGCTTGCCGTCAGGTCCTACCCTCATTGAGAAACCGTAAACAAAGGGACCGTAAACCTTTCTTTCCATTTCTTCTGTGTCAATCCATTTTGTTACATCCCTAAACAATCTTTCCATGTGCTTTCTCATTCTCCTCAGTTCCTCATCAAAGTCTTCGCTGAAGAAATCGCCAAAGAAGTCGTTTTCATCCTTTTTCTTTTTTCTCCAATCCATTTACCTCACCAACCTGCTATTTGTTTCATAGTATTTTTATTTTTTCCTCCAAAAATTCTTTTTGGATATTCCTTCAAACTCCCTCAGAAGCTCTTTTTGATGCTCATCAAGTTTTTCCGGTGTTTTCACAACAACTTTTACAAGCTCGTCACCCTTACCATAGCCCCTAAGGTTTTTTATCCCCTTACCTTTTAATCTGAATACTGTGTGTGTTTGTGTTCCTTTTGGAATCTTCAGCTTTGCGTTGCCGTTCAGGGCTGGAATCCTAACCTCGTCACCAAGTGCTGCCTGGGCGAAACTTATCGGCAGCTCATAAATGATGTTGCTTCCTTCCCTTTTGAAAACAGGATGCTCCTTTACATGAACAACAACATACAAATCACCAGGAGGGCCGCCTCTTGCCCCAGCGTATCCTTCACCCGGGATTCTTAATGCTGTCCCATCATCAGCACCAGGCGGTATTTTAACAGATATTTTTTTTGCATGCTCAATAACACCGTTTCCATTGCATTCATCACATTTTTTTTCTATGATGCTTCCACTGCCCCTGCATTTGCTGCATGTTGTGATTGTGACAAACTGTGAATATCCATGCGTTCTCACGTTTCTTATCTGACCAGAGCCATGACAGGCAGGGCATGTTGAAGTTGACTCTACGCCGGAGCCGTTGCATTTTCCGCATTTTTCCGTTCTTGGCACGTTTATTATTTTTTCAACACCGGATGCTGCATCCTCAAGCGTGATTCCTATGTCATGTCTGATGTCTTCACCCTGCGCAGGTCCTTCCCTCCTGTAAAATCCCCCTCTGCCTCTGCCAAAGAATATGTCAAACATGTCCTCGAAGCCGCTGAATCCCCTGAAAATGTTGAAATCAAAATCCCTGAACATGTCCCTGAAAATATCATCCTGCGTGTATCTCTGATGGATACCGTCATAGCCAAAGCTGTCATACTGCATTCTTTTATCATTGTCTGAAAGAACAGCATACGCCTCTGATATTTCCTTGAACTTCTCGGCAGCGCCAGGGTCCTTGCTCACATCAGGATGATATTTTTTTGCAAGCTCCCTGTATGCTTTTTTCAATTCTTCTTTTGATGCGTTCCTGCTTATGCCGAGAGTTTCATAGTAATCCTTCTTACTCATAGTTTATCAGTAGAAATAGTATAATCAATGAGGAATATATTTATTTCGATAAAGTAA
>JASEEW010000201.1 GCA_030019485.1 Thermoplasmatales archaeon
GGCCCATCTGAGCTTCTTTTTGTTCTTTATTTTTACCATCCATTCAGGATGTAAGCTTGAGAGGAAATTTTTTTGGGAAAAGACAGGCAGATGTGCATTTTTAGGGGGTTAAATTCTTCAGGAACATTAGGAATCACAAAATTTGAAAAAAATAAAAAACAAAAAAGAAAAAATAGAGAAAAAAAGATGTTTTACTCCTTTGTTTTCTTCTTTTCCTTCTTCCTTTTCCAGATTATCACTGTTCCAAGCACCGCGACAACAAACACAGCAATACCAACACCTATCAACATTTATTCCTTAACAAAATGATTTACAAGTTTCGCAAAAAGATCTTTCATTTCTTTGATGCTTTTATCCATAGAATCCATCTTCTTAGCAAACTCCCCGTATTTCTCATCAAGTCTATCAAAACTGAGATTCATATCCTGATGCATTCCTCTCTGTTCTTCCTTCAAACTATTGTGCCCATCTACTATTTTATCCTTCACGCAGCCAGAACCTTTTCTTGTTTCCTTTTTCATCGAATCAAAAGCAACTATCGCCAGTTCAGACCTCTCCAAAGATTCTTTCTCAAACTGTGTTAATTTATCCCCATAATCAATATAAAATGTTTTAAACTCAGTCGGTGGGTTAACATAGTTTTTATTTCCTTCCTTATAAACATTTAACTCGTTTACAGATATAGAAAGCATGTCCTGGGGATCGCCTTTAACCTTAATAGTCTCTGAGAACTTGTCGAACAATCTATCATCGCATTCACAAAACAGTTCTACATTTCCCTCCTCAGCATTTCTCACCATCCCTTTGACCTTAAAACCCATTGCAATCTGCTTGACTAAAGCCCTGTAGCCAACCCCTTGCACCCTGCCTTTAACAATGATTCTTGCCCTAACCATCATAATCCTACTCAAAAATCTAATACATTAGAGGGTTTAAAAAGATATCGTTCATCATTTGAGATAATCTGCAAAAAACAAATAAAAAAAAGAAAAAATAGAGAAAAAAATTTACTCCTTTATTTTCTTCTTTTCCTTCTTCCTTTTCCAGACCACAACTGTCCCAAGAACCACAACAACAAACACGGCAATACCAATGCCTATCAATGTTTACTCCTTAACAATATGATTCACAAGTTTCGCAAAAAGATCTTTCATCTCCTTCAAATCATTATGCATCTCCCTCATAGTTTTACTGATATCACCATATTTTACATCCATTGATTCAAACTTTGTACCAATTGTTTCATTAAGCTGATTAAAATTTTTATTTATATTCTCATCTGACTCTTTAAAACTTTTGTTCATATCATGGTGCATACTATCAATTTTTTCTCCGAGATTTTCTCCAAGATTCCCAATTTTTTCTCCAAGATTCTTATTCATCCCCCTCATGTATCTTGCAGCTGCATCCATCCGTTCATAAGTAGCCTCAGTAATATCTTTTTCTCTGATAATATCAAAATGTTTAAACTCGCCTGTTGCCTCTGAATATCCCACTTTCACTGACTCAACAAAAATAGGATACTCCCTGACCTTTATTTTCTCAACAAATTGTTCTATATTTTCTTTTTCCCCCTCACAAACAACCTCAACAGTACCATCATCAAGATTCTTCACATAACCCTTTAAACCCAGATAATATGCTATTTCATCAACAGTATCCTTATAACCTGCCTTCTGAACCCTGCCACTAACAATTATTCTTGCTTTTATCATAATCTATCAGAAATCTACAATAGTGTTTCCAGTATATAAATATAACTCATTCTGACCCGACTTTACGAGATAATCATATCCCCCGTCGTGGGAATGTATTACCCATATTTTTGAAATAAAAAAAGCGTCATAGAAACATTTATATT
>JASEEW010000031.1 GCA_030019485.1 Thermoplasmatales archaeon
TCGGTGGGAATCAATGGATAAATGTGGGAAGTAACACTTCCTACACATTTGTCCTATCAGAAGGAGAAAACACATTGTATATAAGAGGGATTGATAATGGTAACAACATAGGAGCAGAGGACTCAATAATAGTGACTTATGAGAAAAAGGGAAAAGTAGAACCATCCTCCACCTTAGAGATGCTTATTGTCCTTGTAATTATATTGCTCGTCATTTTTATATTCATAATCTTGCTGAGACATAAGAGGAGGATTTAAATCGTCTTCTCTATTATCTGGCTGATTTCTTTTTCAAAAATCTCCGTGAGCTCTTTTGTCAGTTCAGCCCTTAAATGCCCAGGCACAGCATGGATTCCGAGTTTCGCCATGGTTTTTGCAAGTTTGATTGTGGCAAGATATTCCTTGACTTTTGCCCCTAAGTAATCCTCAACCGAGGATTTGATTTCCTGCTTCAGTTCAGGCATCTCATCAAGTTTCTGCCTGATATATACCTTAATCTCATCCTTGACCAAATCCTTGGCAGCATCCATCACAATGTTTTCTGTGTCTATCCCGCCAACGATGTTTTTCATCAAAGGAATTATCCTTTCCTCAATCTCGGACATGTTCACACCAAAAACAATAATAACCTACAGATACATAACCTTAACTATGATGATAGTGGAGGAAACAGATTTCAGCTCCCTTATAGCAATATCCTCAGCACCAATAGCAACAACCGTGCACAGGTACAAGGATGTTTATTTTGGGCTTGCGCACATTGGTGAGAGTGTTTATCTAGCATTTGCTAGGGACGGACCAAAAGAAAAAGCGCCTTTTGTGGAATATGATATAAGAAGCAAGGAATATTCACTGGTTGACCCATCAAAAAAACCATTCAGCAGGGATCCTTCAAAGGTCGTGATACCTGTGATTCATGTGAAAAACCTGAGCGGGGATGTTGGTGAGGAGATAAAGAAGATTGTTGAGAAAACATAGTATTTCGATATTTATTGAAACATATTTAAATATGAAATAGCATATATTGAATCATGAAAATAGAGTCTGTTTACAGAGAAATACTTACCTCATATCTTAACAATAAAAAAGAGTTTACTCAAAAGGCTCTTGCTGAAGTATGTGGATTGAGTATAAGCACTGTGAACTACTCCCTGAAACCGCTGCAGAAAATGGGAAGTATTGCTAAAAAAATAAAAGGTTTCTATGTTACTGATCCTAAAAAAATACTCCTTTACTGGGCATCAATACATAAAATGGAAACAATTTATGAAACCCATTATGATGGAAGTGTTCAGGAAACAGAGTCACTTATGCCGCCCTGTCTTTTTACAGCATATTCTGGCGCAAAATTTTATTACAACATTAACCCATCAGATTACTCAGAGGTTTTTATTTACGGCAATCCTGATGAAATAAAAAAAAGATTTCCTTTCAGGTCAGGGATTACAAACGTAATCTGTTTAAAAACTGATGAGCATTTAATGAAATATGAGTCAACACCGCTTGTCCAAATATTTGTTGACTTATGGAATCTGAACACATGGTATGCAAAGGAATTTTTAAAAGAAGCGGAGGAAAAAATCAATGAAGTTCTGGAATGATGCTATTATTGATAAAAGCTGGAATGTTTTGCAGACATTGAGAAAAAAAATATGATTTCATACTCATCGGCGGCTGGGCAGTATATCTGTATACGAATGCTATGAAATATTACGGAAAACGCTGAAGCGTTTTCCTAATATGTTACGGAAAACTGCAAGACAGTTTTCCTAACATCTTAGGAATTTTCCCTGAAAATTCCGTAAGATTTCAGGAAAAGCCTTTGGTTTTTCCTGAAAATCCAAGGATATAGACATAATCGTTGATTATGATGCCCTTGAAAAGATTGGTTTGGAGAAAGTTCTTAAGAAAAACGAGAGATTAAAAAAATATGAGATAAAGTTTCAGGAAATCTCCGTTGACATTTATTTGCCGTATTTCTCAAAAATTGTCATTCCCCCAGAAGAGCTGATGAAAAAAACTGCTGTGGTTCAGGGATTCAAAACCCCTGCTCCTGAAGAACTTTTGATTCTGAAGCAGCAGGCAGAAACGGAAAGAAAAAACTCCATAAAAGGAATGAAGGACAGAGTGGATATTATGTGTCTCCTGTTTTCAGGAAATATTAATTTTAAAAGATACAATGATTTGCTGGAAAAACATCGTTTAACAGCATTCAAAAATAGGCTGAAAGAAATACTTGCTTCTGCAAAGGATGAGTTTTACTATCTCAACATAAAAAATCCAAGGGAAATAAAAAAACTGAAGGAAAAATACAGGAAGCTCATTGAAAATGTTTAACCATGAAAAGATATTTTTATCTCTTTGGAGATCCTATCAAAACTGGGAAGTTTTCCTATAATTAAACCGCTCAAGTCTGTTTTCCAGAATCTCTTTTTTTTCTCAATTTGTCTGATAAATTCATCCCTAGAAAATTTTAATTTGTATATTTTGAGTTTTTTATTAATTAAACCTGTTTCTGGTTTAACACCCCTTTTTAACAAAAACCAGCAATCATATATATCCCTGGCTTTGTTTCTTGTTAAGATTACTCTAATCTTCTCAGAGAGAATCTCCTGCATACCCATGATGAAAACCTCAAAAGATGGAATTTCTTTATATGATGGGATTAACAGTTCTTTTTTAATCTGCATCACCTTTTCTCTCTGACTTATGTTTAAAGCAACAAACGCAAGACTTTCTTTTCTCCCGTTGTACAAGGGTCCTTTAAAGTCGAGTCTAACATTAATTTCATTTTTATATCTCTCAATATTTTTTATTCTCCCCTCTATTCCAACAAGTGAAACGGATTTAAGTACCTTCCTCAAAATTTTTGTCAGGTCTATTTTCCTTTTCTTCAGTACAAAATCTAAATCCTCACTAAATCTGTTCAGGTTGTAAAATTTGTAAAGCGCGGTTCCACCTTTTAAAATGAGGGTATCACTAAACTGAGAATAAATAGAGTAAAGGAGTAATTCCAGCAAATAATCTTTCTCAGCATTTTCTGGAGACAGATTTTTCCCAACCGCGATTCTACGCAGTTCATCTTTTTTTATCAATCAATCACCGTATTTTCTATGATTTTCCATTTCTCAATTCTTTTCCCCTCAGATGGAAGGTTATATTCAAGAGGGGTATATACAGGGTAAATATATTTCTTTAGCATTGTATAGCAGTCCATGCCTAATTTTTCAAGCAGATATCCCAATCTTTTAATCAACGCCTTATTTCCTGTTTTTACAGCAAACCCTACGAGTTTTTTAATGTTCAAATCCTTCCTATTGTTTTTAATGACAGATGCAATCTCAGAAAACGAGATTTTTCTGAAAAGCATACTGTCAATCAGCGCCTTTTCCGGCTCCGCTATGAATATTTCAAAATTGTTTGAGATTATTTTTTTGAAGCCGAAAAAGTATTTTGGTTTTGTATAAATAAAAATAATATTTGCATTCGAATATTTTATCATTTTTCTCTTAGTTTTTCTAGAAGTTATAACCCAGATATCATGCGGTATCTGTTCTGTGAGATTATAATATCTCAGAGCAGACCACAAAGAGATATAACTGGGCCAAACAATTCTTGATGCAATTAAAAAAGGATCTTTATAGAGCGTGTATCTGTTTTTCTGTATTTGAAAAACATGTCCATTTTTTTTCATTCTGTGCAAAAGCAGTCTTGCGTAAGAGCTTTTTTCACCAACAACATGCTTGAATGCATTTAAATCAAATATTACATATTTTTCAAGGGATTCAATTACCTCAAACATTTTCATGGTTCTATATACTGATTTTTAACTATTTAAATTTAATCCACCCATGTTATCATTTTTGATAACTTATGCATCTCAAATTTATTTTTACAGGTGAGAGAGGAGATAGGGATTTTGACGAGTTTTTGGAAGAACTAAGATGAGATATAGGATGAAAATTACAAAACGCTATGATTTCTTTATAGTCTTCTCAAAGTCCTTCAAATCATAACAGCAAATATTTTCTTTCCTTATTTTCTTTCTGAAAGTCTTGGCAAATATGGCATAATACTCCTTTCTTTTATCTTTATTCCATATTACAAGTTCGCTTTTCTTTTTTAAAGCAGAGAATATTTTTTCAGCATTAACATTATCCTGCCATTTACATTCTCCAAATAAAATTTCTTTTTTTTGCTTGTTTAGACCTACAATATCTATCTCAGCGGTTTTTCGTTCATCCTTTTCCCTATAATGCCCCCACCATTTACCAGTTTTCTGGAAATCAGGGAAAAAAACATTGATGTATCTGCTTATCAGCCTCTCAAATTTTTTTCCAACATAAGAGTTGAAATTCTTCTTTATAATCTCCTTAACCCCTTTTGTTTCTCCAACCTCCAAATCTGACTTGTATGGTTCACAAAACCTGAACCAGAAATCAAAGAAGTTATCCTCAGTGCTGTAAACTGAGCGTTTACTTTTAATTTCTGTTACAGGAATACATTTTTTTAGTATTCCAAGCCTGATCAGTGTTTTTAGGTATTTATCAATATCCATAGCTTTTATCCCTGATCTATTAGCTATTTCCACAACCTTGGTTGCCCCATTAGCAACTGCCTCTATGATTGTCTTATAAATGTCAGGTTCCCTAAGCTCTGTTTTTAATAAGAAATCTGTTTCTTCGTAAAGTTTCCCTTCCTTTGAAATTATGTTTTCATCAATATTTTCAAATACTGATTTGTTAGGTGAGAATTTCTCAAGATAGAATGGCACACCACCAAGGGTTGCATAAATATCTACAATTTCTTTTGTTCCCTTTTTTGGAAAGATATCATAAAGATATTTAAAATCAAGCTCCTGAAGGTTTACATGCCCTGTTTTCCTGCCATATAACGGGCTTTTATAACTTAAAGCTCCTAGGATCATCATACTTATACTTGATCCGCACAGGATTAGCATAAGGTTTTCTTTAGATAAAAGTTCGTCAACAATAACCTGGAACACTGATGGAACATCTTTGTCTTTCTCTACAAGATATGAAAACTCATCAAAAATTATTACAGTCTTTCCTTTCACCTTTTTCAGCAGATAGGAAAAAATCTCTTCTAAATCATTAGTAGCAATGACAGGTTCATCAAGAAAAAATGAGAGCTTCTTTTTGAATCTGAGAATATTTCTTTCAGTCCCTTTTTTATCACAGAGAAAATATATATGGGACTTGTTTTTTATGAATTCTTTTATAAGCTCTGTTTTCCCTATCCTGCGCCTTCCATAAATAACTATCAGATCAAAACCTTTATCCCTGTATCTTTTGTCTAAGAAAACAACCTCTTTTTCTCTATCTACAAACTTTAGGAACATAATGATTAGGATGCACTTCCTAATTTAAAAATTTTTTGGTACGATTTGAGTTTTTCTTCTCTGTTCACTTTCACAAGCCCTAACTGCCTCATCCCAATCGTTCATCATCCCGTAATCAAGCATTGTTTCTACCCAGACAAGTGCAATCATCTCTATCCAATCAAATATCGTATCGAAATTCGACACGAAACATATATATAGAGTTTATCCCATGACAAGTCTGGGCAAATCTGGGGATTGATTATAGATGGAAAAAGAGGATTTATCAGCAAACATAAACACAGTATTATCAGCTACAGGGCTAAAGCATACCCTGCATCTCTACACGCCAAATGTAAGTAAATATTCCATTCAGACACCATTTTTGGATGCTGCTAATAAAGATGAAAAAGTGTTTTATGTTACAAATGAGAAATCTGATACTGTAAAGCAGGGGTTAAAAGGGTTGAATATTGACTTATCAATTATCAGGCCAAACGAGATAGATAAAATTAAGGAGAAGAAACTGAGAATGGTTATAGATGCAGGCTCAATAAACCCAGAGGAGCATGGTAAGATAGAAAAACATCTATCAAAAATGAAGGAAAATTTTATACTATGTACATATGATGTTTCAAAACTCAGTCCAGAAATAATTAAAGAGCTTGTGAGCTATCATGATAAACTCATGCTCACAACATCTGATGTGACTGTTTTGTCATCCGAATCATTTGATGAACTAAACATCGGGGATGAGTCTGTTGAGAGATTTGTGAAAAATGATCTGGATACAATTGTCCTGGCATTAATCCTTGAAAAACCCATGTGTGGAACAGACATTATAAAAACTATACACAAAAACTTCAATGTGCTACTGAGCCCTGGAACAATATATCCTCTGCTTCACAGCCTGGAAAAAAAAGGATTACTGAAATGTGAGTATGAGGTTAAAACAAAAACATACAAACCAGGGAAGGATGCTGAACCTAAGATAAGGAGTTTGCTTAACGAGCATGTTCAGACCAGCAGGTTTTTAAGCAGGTTTTTACAATCTACTGGCTTGAAATTAAAATCTGCGTAAAAATTAGGTGAAATAGATGGTAAAACCCAAAGGAAAGAAGGTTACTGTTGAAAAGCCAAAAAAACATGAGGAAGGAAAATATGTTTACGGTATAATACCCTACACTGGCATGGAAAGAAGTTTTGGGAACATAGGAGTAGAAAAAAACAGGGTGTATACAGTTAATTACAAGGATATTGCAGCGGTGGTATCTGATGCGCCTGTAAAGGACTACCCTGTTACAGAGGATTATACAAGAAAGCATGAAAAAGTTGCAAGGACTGTGCTGAAAAAACATTCAGTTGTTCCTGCTGCATTTGGACAGGTTTTCAAAAACCAGAAAATACTGAGGGTGTTAATGAGAAAGGCTTACAAGACATTAAAAGAAAGTATGAAACTTGTGGATAACAAAACAGAGCTTGGTGTCAAAGCAATTTTGAGCAAAGAAATAGCAGAGTCATTGGATGAGAAAAAGAAAAAACAATTTGAGAAGAATGCATCTGAAATTTTCAACAGACTTAATAAAAAGGCAGATGAATCTGTTAAAGGCAGACTGTTTAGCAAAAGGCTGATTTTGAACTCCTCTTTTTTAGTTGACAAAAAGAAGATAAAATGTTTTTCCAAGGATATGGAAATGCTGAGTAAAAAATACAGGGATATGAAAATCAGTTACTCTGGTCCTTGGCCCCCATACTCATTTGTGTACATTAAGATTGGAACAAAAGGTATAGAGACTGGGAAAAGGGAGGTGAAATAATGCCGTTTGTAATTGATGACCTATTCCTGAGAATGGTTGGCGTCTCAATACCGCCATTTGATATGCTCTGGGTATTTGAGCAGATAAGGGACAGGGCTTACCAGGAAAGATACAATCCTGAAAAGATCAATGACAGGATAAAGGAGAACAGAATGATGTATGAGCTTGGTGAGATAACAAAGGAGGAGTATGAGAAAAGAAATAAGGAACTGAATCATGAACTGAAAATAGCGAACCGGGTAAATAATATGGGTCTTGAGAAAAGAATAGACCTGCTGGGAGGATAAAATGACAGATGAAGAAAAAGAGCAGATAGGAGAATTACTCAAAGGATTAAAACTGGGAGGGGTGCTTAGTGGTTTGGGAGAATTTCTGAGTAAGGCTGCGGAAAAAGGTGAGGCGGTTGAAGGAGGAAAAACATTTGAGGGAAAAGGATACAAAGGAGCATACAGTTACAGGGTTACCACAATAAGGAAAGAAGGACCTCGCAGGGTAGGTGTAGGGATCAGACCAGGTGCAGGATATGAGAGAGGATATAAGCCCCCACAGATAGAAAAACCAAAAGCAGTGGAACCGGAAGTAAAGGAAAAAAATCCGCTTGTTGATGTTTTTGATAAAAACGATCACGTTCTGATTGTGGCATCACTGCCAAATATAAAAGAGGAAGACTTAGAGTTCAGCATCAAGGATAATGTGCTGAAGATTACTGCAAAAACACCTGAGGGAAAAGTTGAAAAGGACATATCAATACCTGAAGACAGCAGGGTTAGTAAAATCAAGGGCGTGTCATTCAGGCATGGTATTCTTGAGATAAAACTAACTAAAAAGAGGAAGAAAACATGAAAAAAAGTCATAAATCCGGAAGAGCAGAAGGAGTGCATCCTAACTTCATATCTGCATTAAGAGGATTTGTAGATGAAATTGTAAACATGGAAAGAAAAGGGGAAACAGAAGTTACCAGGTCTGAGGAGATTAAAAGCGCATGGTATTCAGCATCATACAACTATCATGTCAGATCAGGCGTAAAAAAAGAAGATTTTTTATGGCCTCCTAAAAAACATGGAAAAATGGTTAGAATACAAAAACCACCCATAAAAATCACAAGAAATAGATTAAAAGACCCTGTTGATATATTTGATAAAGGAGACAGCATATCTGTTACTGCATCCTTACCAAAAAATATTAAGGATGAAGATTTAAAATTCAAAATAGTCAATGATACTTTAAACATTACTGTGAAAACGTCAAAAGGTAAGGTTGAAAAAAATATTTCATTACCCGAAGGTAGTAGTATTGATAAAATAGAAAATGTGTCATTCAAGAACGGTGTTCTTGAGATAGAGTTAAGAAAAAAGGAGGGATAAAATATGGTGAAAAAAGAAAAAAAAGCAAAAAAGAGGTATAAAATGCGGGGAACTGCAAGAGGAAGTGGCACAACATATTCTGTTCTCTACTCAACAGCAAGGAGTCCGGGTACGAAGTATTCTACAGTAAAAGATAGAGCTAAAGAGCTTGCAGTTGCGAAGAGAAAGAAAAAATAAAAAAATGCTCTTTGTCCTACAGTAGAAAAATGAGGAGGAATAAATATGGTGGAAGACATAGAAAAATTAGAGGAAAAACTGAAGAAGAAAAAAGAGAAAATGGAATCATTGCTAAAAGAACTGAAGGAAAGAGCAGAAGGGAAACAAGCAGAGGCAAAAGCAACAGAAGGGATAGAGGAAAAAATGAGGACGCTTAAAGAAATGCAAACAGAAATCCTGGAGAAAAAAACAGGGCTGGAGTCAGCGCTTAAAGAGGTGCAGGAGGTAGCAATAGCTATCAAAGAATTAAAAGGTAAGCCTGAGGAAACAATAAAAAAAGAAATCAAACCTCTTCAGGAAAAGGCAGCAGAGAAAAAAGAGGCATTGGAAAAAGCAATCAAGGAAATGGAAAACATAAAGGAGAAGTACGAGAAAAAATTTTCTGGTTAAAAAAATATACAGAGATCCAGATGCAGTTAACAATACATTTATAGTAAAATAACCCCTTATATCTTTACAGTAGTGATTATTATGCCAGAAACATTAAGGGTCGCAGAGGCAAAGCATAGGGATGCAGGCAGAAGCATTGTAAGACTACATTCTGATGTTACGAAGAAACTTGGCATAGTAAGCGGTGACATTATTGAGATAAAAGGAAAAGAAACAGCATATGCTATTGTATGGCCAGGGTATCCTGAGGATTCTAAAAAAATTATTAGAATAGATGGAAACATCAGAAGCAACGCATCTGTCAGCATAGATGAAAACGTTGAAATAAAAAAGATTGAGGCGAAAAACGCAACGAAAATCAGTGTAGCACCAACGCAGGCAATCAGGATTGTTAGAGGGAGTGAATACCTGCGTAAAATCCTGGAAGGGCAGCCTGTTGTTAAAGGGCAAAAAATCAGGGTTGATATTTTAGGCACAGGGCTTACGCTCATGGTGACATCAACACAGCCTTCAGGACCATTAATTGTAACACCTGAAACACAAATTACACTATCAGAAAAACCAATAGAGGCACTAAGAACATATGTAACATATGAAGACATAGGAGGATTAAAAAGGGAAATAGGGCTTGTTAGGGAAATGATAGAACTTCCTTTAAAGCATCCAGAACTCTTCCAAAAACTTGGTATAGAGCCACCTAAAGGAGTACTGTTGCATGGTCCTCCTGGAACAGGTAAGACACTGATTGCGAAAGCAGTTGCTAATGAAACAGACGCAAACTTTTTGATAATTTCTGGACCTGAAATCATAGGGAAATATTATGGTGAATCCGAAGCAAGGCTGAGGGAAATATTTGAAGAAGCAGAAGCAAACCCACCTGCAATCATACTCATAGATGAAATTGACTCAATAGCACCAAAAAGAAGTGAAATGACAGGTGAGCGAATGGTTGAACGCAGAGTAGTTGCCCAATTGCTTGCTTTAATGGATGGGTTAAAGACACGTGGAAAAATTGTGGTAATTGGTGCAAGCGTAACTGGTGACACGCCAATTTTGATTAAGAGCAATAATGGTGGATACCCTAAGCTCTTACCAATTTCTGAATTCGTTGATAAATTTTATATGCCGGAAGAAGATGGTATTGAAAAAGTAGTTTCTGAGATAGAAGCATTAGGATTTGAGAGAAGAAAGCCTCATACACCATTTGCTATGCAGTTTGGTAGTTGTGCATTCAAAAAGGTGCGTAGTGTTTTCCGTCATAAGGTAGATGAAATATATGAAATCAAGTATTTAGGTGGTAAGATTCGAGCTACAGGTAATCACTCAGTTTTCGTGCGAACCCATGCTGGCGTAATACCAAAGAGAGTTGTTGACTTGAAAGTAGGGGATTATCTTGTAGATTTACCTTACAAAGTTAACAGAAGTATGAAATCCCGAAAAGAAGTGAGACATCACCATTTTCCTGAAGAGTTTAATCTTACACTACCAACCTATCAAGAAAACAAAAATCTATTAGAAAATTATACATTTGCTATTGCAAACAAAGGAAACTTATCGCAAGCGCATATTGCCAAGCAAATTGGAGTATCACAAAACACCGTTTCTAATTGGCAAATAGGCAAGCATATGCCTCAGAATTTAACTCGGAAGAATCTAAAGCATGTTCTGCCCGAGCAAGTCAAAGTCACACCAGAACTGTTGCGGCTTTTTGGTTATTACACTGCAGAAGGCTATTCCGGAAGCAAGCAAGTAGATTTCTGTCTCAACAGCGCTGAAAAAGAACCTATTACTGATATACAAAAACTAATGAAGGACGTATTCGGGATAGAGCCCTATAGAGTTTGGAATAGGGGTAGCGCAACAAATATTACATATCTTTCCAAGCCACTTGAGCAGTTCTTCGGTACATATTGTGGCAAAGGTGCGCATAACAAGTATGTACCCCCATTTCTCTTTGATGTACCAAAAGAATATTTTTTCGCATTTTTACGCGGTTATTTAGCAGGTGACGGCTCGCTATCTAAAGAAGGAAAGTGGACAGTCGTTTCTACTAGTAGACATCTTATTCTTGAACTTAATTGGCTATGTCGTATGCACGGTATAAAGTCGTATGTGGACAGTTATGTAGCTAAAGAAGGGCGAAAAATCGGAAGCGGCAAGCCATTGAAAGCAACGGTTGCATATAGATTAGGCATACCCAAAACTAACAATCCGTTTAGTACCAAAAAAACTGACCATACCAAACGAGCTGTGATCAAAAGCATAAAACGAATTCCTTATAATGGTTACGTCTATGATCTATGTGGCTGTGAGAACGAAGCATTCTTTGGTGGTGAAAGTCCTATATTACTTCATAATACGAACCAGCCTAATTTGCTGGATGAAGCTCTTAGAAGGGGTGGAAGGTTTGACAGGGAAATAGAAATCGGCGTCCCAGACAGAAATGGGAGATTAGAAATCCTGCAGATTCATACAAGGGGCATGCCTCTTGCAGATGATGTAGATCTTGGATACCTGGCGGATATCACACACGGTTTTGTTGGAGCAGATATAGCAGGACTTTCAAAAGAGGCAGCTATGCATTCCTTAAGAGTCATTCTGCCAAAGATAAACATAGAAGAAGAAATACCTGCGGAGATCCTTGATGCAATCCAAATCAAAAAAGAAGATTTTTATGGAGGAATGAAAGGGGTTACGCCATCTGCTATGAGAGAGGTTTTTATTGAGAGAACACCTATTAAATGGGATGATGTCGGTGGTTTGGAACAGGCGAAGCAGGAATTGATAGAATCAGTTGAATGGCCTATTAAGTATCCTGAGGCGTTTGATGAGTTTAAAACAAAACCGCCAAAAGGCATCCTGCTTTTTGGACCACCAGGCACTGGTAAGACCCTTCTTGCAAAGGCTGTTGCGAGCGAATCAGAAGCGAACTTCATTTCTATTAAGGGTCCTGAACTGCTGAGCAAGTTTGTCGGGGAAAGCGAGAAAGGAATTAGGGAAATGTTCAGAAAGGCAAAACAGGCATCACCCTGCATAATATTTTTTGATGAAATCGATTCTATTGCACCAATTAGGGGGCAGAGTTTTGATTCTGGTGTAACACAAAGGGTTGTATCCCAGTTGTTAACAGAATTGGATGGGATGGAGGAGTTGAAGGATGTTGTTGTCATATCCGCAACAAACAGACCTGATATTGTTGACAAAGCACTGCTCAGACCTGGGAGAATAGACAGACTAATTTATATTTCACCTCCTGGGAAAAAGGAAAGAGAAAAAATATTCAGAATTCATCTGAAGGATAAACCATTGGCTGATGATATTGACATAAGCATGCTTGCAGAAAGAACAGAAAACTATGTTGGCGCGGATATAGAGGCAATATGCAGGGAGGCGACAATCCTTGCCCTGCGTGAAATTGTTAAAAAGGGTATGGGTAGAAAGGATGTTAAAAAGGCTGTGAAAGGAAAAAAAATTGAGAAAAAACATTTTGATGCTGCAATAAAAAGGGTTAAACCGACAATGACGTCTGAAACGCTTAAGGATTATGAGAAAATCATGGAGGAATTCGCAGAACACATAGTAGAAACGGGGAAATAAAAAAAGAGAAGGGGTTGGCTTGCCCCCAACCTTACGCTGTCTGCTAGTAGTTCACTGTTACAGTCATTTATATGTATGCCCAAGATTGTATCTTATTATGATCGTTCACCATTGTTTAAAGACCCCATATCAAGGGTACACAAAGCACACATCTTACACATCCCACTTATTCCTTTTACTTACTTATTCCCCCCTGTTCTAGAGGCAAAACGCCAGAGGGATATGAGATTCACATCCTGCATCCTGGGCACATCCCTTCTTGTGATCACAAGCTTATTCAAAACCTTTCTCAGCCTTATCCTCCTCAAGGATTCTATATCTCTGGGTTGCAATTCATCCATATATTTCACTTCAATTGCCTCATTGTCTACAATGAAATCCACTTCCCTGTTGGCATCATTATAATAATAGACATCACCCCTGTCTTTGATAAGGAGATACACCAGATTTTCTGCCAGTGAACCAATGTTTCCTTTTCCCGCACTAACCACTTTTATCCCAGTATCAGGGGAATAACATTTCTTAGGAGCAACCTTTCTCACATTTGGTTTTCCGTACTTCTCAACAAGATGAATGAGAAATGTTTCCTCAAACCCGACTTTACGAGATAATCATATCCCCCGTCGTGGGAATGTATTACCCATATTTTTGAAATAAAAAAAGCGTCA
>JASEEW010000032.1 GCA_030019485.1 Thermoplasmatales archaeon
CAGAAAAATCGTAGTGATTTATGGTATGCCTGGTATTGGTAAAAGTGTGTTGCTGTCAAAAATTGTTGAGGAATACAAAAACGAGAAAAACATCTTCTATTATAATATACATGAGTGGGATACACTGAGAAGCATTTTAGAACCATTCTCAGATTTTCTGCAAAGGATGGGGGAAAGGAAACTAGGATATTATCTTAAATCAAAACCAAATATAACCATGGGCGATATCGGAATAATATTAGAAGAGGAATTGAAAAACTGTAATTCTTTGCTTGTTTTTGATGATACACAAAAAGCAAACAAAGAAATAACCAGTTTGTTTGAATTCCTTAGGGAGATACTGCCTAAAACAAATACAAACCTTATCATAGCAGGTAGAAAAAAACTGGGTTTCTATGATGCAAGACACATACTTCATAAAATTGTGGGGGAAATAAAACTGAATGGACTGGATAAAAAAAGCAGTAAAGAATTGGTTGGCAAAAAAATAACTGATAAGGATTTTGAAAAAATCTACTCTATTACAAAAGGTCATCCGCTCGCACTTGAACTTATAGGCACAGAAAAAGGTATAGAGAAAGAAAAAGATGTAATGAAATATCTGTATGATGAAGTCTTTTCAAGACTCATACCTCAGGAAAAGGATTTGATGTTCTTTGTATCCGTGTTTAACAGGCCTGTCCTAGTTGATATGCTGCTCCAAAACAACTTCGCATATGAAAACGTGCAGGAACTTATTAAAAAAAACCTGCTTCTTGAGAGCGGGCAGGAAATGGTTCATCCACATGATTTGCTCAGACAATTTTTCTATAATAAATCACCAGTGGAGTTGAGGATAAAGAATCATAGAAAAGCAGCAGAACATTATGAGGGAAGAAAAGGGGATATGGACATAATTACAGCAATGTATCATCATCTAAAAGCAAACAATCAGAAACAGGCTGTAAAAATCATGATTAAAAACAGTGAAAAACTGATAAATAAAGGATATACGGATGAAACAATGAATATTCTAAGAGAGTTTGATGAAAAGAAAATACAAAAACAGGTTCTGACAAAAATCCTCCTGCTCAAAGGGGATATCTATAGTTTGAAAGGTGAACTCAACAATGCTATAGATTCTTATAGAAGATCGTTGAAATTATGTGAAAAAATAAAAGACAACACAGGGACTGCAAAATCATATTTGAAAATTGGAGATATTTACTGGATGAAAAGCGAATGGGACACATCACTTGGCATGTTTAACAGGGGTTTAAATATGTCTAAGAAAATCAACAATCCAGAACTAACAGCAGAAGGATATCATGGGCTTGGAAAGACGTACTGGCGAAAGGGAGAATTAGACCTGGCGAAAAAATATTTCAACCTGTGTTTCAAACATACTGTGGATAACGATTTACTCCTAGCAAAAAACTACACAGGCCTGGGCACCATAAATATGGACCAAGGGAGATACGATACCGCAATCACACTTTACAACAAAGCATTAAAATATTTTGATGAAATAGGAAAAAAATACGAAACAATACGGATGTACAATAACCTTGCCGTAACATACGCAAGAAAAAAAGAATACAACAAAGCAGTAGAATATCACGTGAAGCAGATAAGCCTTGCCGAGTCTTTGGGTGATTTCAGAGGCATGGCATACGGGCTTATTGGTGTTTCAGGCGACTATGCCGAAATGAATATGTTGGAGAAGGCTTTGGATTACTGCAAAAGGGGGTTATCACTGGCTGAAAAGCTGAATGAGAAACTCCTCATATCACTGGCACACAACCAGTATGGGCTTGTCCTGGGTAAAAAGAAAACCTGGGAAAAAGCCATAGAAAATTTTAACACATCCATCAGGGTTGCCAGGGAAATAGGGAGCATAACACGTCTTGCTGACACCTATTTTGATTATGCCAGCATGCTCAAAACCAAAGGCGACTGTGTGAAAGCAAAAACACAGTATCAGAACGCTTTGAAGTGTTACGAGAAACTTGGGAATAAAATAATGGTGAAGGAGATTATGGATGAGCTGGCAGAGTATGAGAAGAAGGGATAAAATTTGGTTATTACGGAAAACGCTGAAAGCGTTTTCCTAATATGTTACGGAAAACTGCAAGACAGTTTTCCTAACATCTTAGGAATTTTCCAACAGTCTATATCAAACTGTATCATCGTAGAGAATTATCCATCTGCTCCTCTGCACCCTGTACTCAAGCATTTTTGTTTCCCCGCTATTTAGAGTAAATGATGCCTTTAAAATCCCGTTTTCTAATGTGAGGTTTCCAGGGTCAATGAGCGTGCCTGTGAATGCTTCCTCGAATCTGATTTCAAAAGATGTTATGTCCTTGTTTGTTATGTTTATCCTTACTGTAACATTCTGATATGGGTATGTTTCATTCTCAACAATTTCATCCCTGTCCACAACAATGTCAAACGCCCATCCTATCTCAACCTCAAAACTGCTGTTTCTTGGTGTGTAATCTATTGTATCGCTTCCTACAAAGATTCCATACTTGTATGAATAAACATTCCCTGAGACCCATGAATAGGCTGACGGGTTTTTCACATTCAGGAAAAGTTTGGGGTTGTCATCCTTTATTTTTACATATTCTGTGATGTTTACATCCGCGCTCCAGACCTGAACATATGTTTCCCTGTTCCTGAGAAGTGTCACGTTGCTCAGCCAGTAGACCGCGTATATTCCTATGTCAACAGAGCCGCCTTTCAATGAACACCCAGAACGTACAAATGTAACATTGTACCATGCCGTGCCCCATGCCTCAGAATTGTATGCATTGCAGCTGACGATACTTATTGTCTGCTTTAGAACAGGGTTATCCCTAACAGTGTCAGGAACGGTGTGCGTTTTCCCTGCAACAAGAATCAATGTAACATCATCAAAATCCTCACTGCAGTAGTTTGTGACCTTCCCGACAAGCACGATCATTTCATCATCCAAATCAAGGTTGTACCTGCCGTCCCAGAATGCTGAGGTGATAAAATATGTGATTGCTATGCGGGCTGTTTTGTTGCATTCCACCTTGAAGCTCAGATTTTGCTCATCCAGCCAGTACTGAACTACGGAGCCGTTTTCCATCTCTATTTTTATTGAGTCCTCTTCTGCCAGGCCTGAAACCTTCACGGAATAAACACCAGACCTGTTTACTATGCCCTCCCTTACAACCATCACAAGATTGTTTGCATTGCTCTGATACACAACAATACTTGTCACAGGAAAAACCTGCTTTTCACAAATTTTTGTTTCCGGAGTTTCTTTCATAACGTTTAATGCGAGTATCACACTGGTCATGACAACCAACACCACTACCATCATTGCGCAAACAATTTTCCATTTTTTCATCCTATCACCAAAAAATAGTTTAGACTTGTGTTTAAATCATATTTTTGGTATCATTGTCAAATTGTTGGTATGACTGTCAAAATTAAATACCGAACTGAAAGCTTTCCTTCCCCCATTTTTCCTCTATACCCTTATAAAACCAGCAGCATGATATTAAAAGAAGAGCGCAGATGAAAAAAATGAAAAAAAAGGATATAATGCCTGGCATGAGTGAAAATATTACCAGTGGAACTTGGGGTAGTAGTGAGATTATCCCGAATTTTGCAACAACCTTTGGGTTGAAAAGCGAGGTGTTGGGCCTGAGACCTGTAAGGTATGCGACACCCATGACCATGTAAAGTGAGACAGCAAATCCTACAAGCAGTGCCACAGGCATCATATAAAGTTCACTGCTGATTGCGCTCATGCCTGGAACAAATAAAACTAAAAAAAAGGATACGAATATAATATGAATCAGGATTCTTGTTTTTATCATATCAGGCACGGTGACAGGAATAAAACCAAAAAAATCAGGCGAATCAATGTTGTTCAGCCAGGAGTAAATTACAAGAGAAAAAAAACCGATGAACACGGCATAGGATATGCTGTTGAAACCAACAGAGATGTTTTCCTCAACAAACCATAGAAAGCCTGTCATGAATATTAGCGGCATGAGGAATGAGAAAAACATTTTCACACCCGTGTTGCTTCTTTTTATGTCAATCAACTCCTTTGCCATTAACCCGGAATATTTTGAAAAAACAAGTTTTTTCTCTATTTTTGGGTAGGCGTTCTCAAAGTACTTTGTTTTTGTCCTGATCTCCTCCTTTGCCATCATTATTCCGAGAGCAGAGAAAATCAGAATCAATGCTGTTGTGATTAGGAGGCATGATAATGATTTTGTGAAATGAAATGAGACTGTTGGTATAATGTTTTCAACAGGAACATTGTAAAGGGCTGAAATAAAAATAAGGAACATAATGCCACCGGTAAATGCTGAAAATATTTTTGCAGACCTCCTGTAAATGCTTGACATGAAAAAAGACAGCGAGACGCCGAGTAAAAACGAAAGAAACAATGCTGTAAAAAGGAGCAGAACACCTGTTACCCTTATGGGACTAAAAAATGTTGAAAGCAGCAGACCTGAAGTAACCGGGAGAATTGTTAACCCTGTGTAAAATACAACCTCCCTGATGTACAGTGCAAAGAATGCAGACCTGAAACTCAAAGGCAGAATGTCAGGCATTGCTATCATGAAGTTCACGTTTCCAAACCTTCTTTCAGCCATCTCCCTGCCAAGGAATGCGAATGAGCCTGCTATCATGCCATAGAGGAGCAACGAAAGATGAACTGAGAGAATTATCTGTTTTAAAGAGATTTCCTCAAGAATTTTTGATGAGCTTACACCAGCCAGAAATGCGAGAATTAGGGCAAGCACCGGGAAAAACATGAACGCATACCTGCTCGTGTAGGATGTATGAAACCTGTATTCCTCCTTCAGCATGAGTGAAATGAGATTAAACATCTTCAACCAGCCTGCAGAAGACATCTTCCAGAGTTTCATCCTTTCTTTTTCTCAGCTCATCAAGCCTTCCGTTGCCAATGATTTTTCCATTGTTTATTATTGCTATTTTGTTGCAGAGTTTTTCTGCTATTTCAAGTATGTGGGAGCACAAAAAAATTGTGTTGCCGTTTTTCACATAATCAACCAAGTATTCCCTGACCTTTTTCTGATAAATCGGGTCAAGGTTTATGAACGGCTCATCAAGAAAAAGAATTTTTGGCTTGTGTATGAATGCTGATGCAAGCATGAGCTTCTGCCTCATTCCCTTCGATAAATCTTTGCACAGTGTTTTCTTTTTCCTGGATAAATCAAAGAAATCCAGCCAATATCCTACATTTTTATTATCAATATTTCTTGCACTGCAAACAAAGGATAAAAATTCTTCAGAGGTAAGAAAACTGGGTGGTGATTCATACTCTGGGACAATGCCAATTTTTTTCTTCACCTCAACACTATTTTTTACATTGTTTCCCAAAACAAATGCCTCACCGCTGCTTGGCTCTATTTGCCCTGTTAGTATCCTCAGCATTGTTGTTTTTCCGGCGCCGTTTGGACCAAGTAGACCAAAAAAATCACCCGGTTCAATATCAATGTTTATGCTATCCAACGCCACAAAGTCCCCGAAGCACTTCTTTATGCTTTCAGTGTGTATCACCAACATTTTCCTTCCTCTTGAGCAGTCTTGTTGTTATTTCAACAAGGGGATGGTGTGCATAATCAATAACCTCTATGTCATTCAATGTTCTCAATCCCTGCGCTTTCGCGGTTTTCTCAATGCCAAGCTCAACATCCTTATCCATCTCCAGTATGTGCGCATCCAGCTCCTTTACCCCGAGCCTGAGCGCTGCTATAACCCTGTGATGCCCGTCTATAAGCAGATAATAATTTTTTTTCTTTATAACAATTATTGGCTCGGCCAGCCCTTTCTGAATCTCGTACTCCCTGCCCTGCAGTTCATCGGCATAAATCCTTTTCTGGGTCGGAACAAGATTTTCTATTGATATTTTCCCTGTTGAACCCCTGATTTTTACATCATGCAGGCCTTCAAGCGCTATCTTCAGTTTGGAGGCTTTTGAAGGGCTTGTTCTCTCAATATGGGATCGCAAAACATCAATGTTTGATATCAGACCAACAAGGTTTCCGTTGTCATCAGCAACAGGCAGTTTCTCCATCCAGAACCTGAACATGATTCTAGCAGCATCATCCAGACTCATCTCAGGATGGGCAGTAACTGTTCCATTTCTGATTATATCTCCAACTGTTAAGCCTAAGGGATGATAATGCCTCAGCAGTTCCTTTGCTGTGACAAAACCTACAACCCCTTTTCCTTTGACAACAGGCAGGCTGTGGTGGGGTGAGTTAAGCATTATGCTTATTGCATCCCTGACGCTAATGTCAAGTGGGACTGTAACCACAGCCTTTGTCATGTAATCCTTAACCTTGACAGCCATAATACTATTAAACAGCAAATGAGTAATTTAAAGTTTCCCCACAGCCTTTTTCTTTTCTCTAAAAGAGAAAAGAAAAACTCTGGCGAAAAAGAAAAGAGAGGAGGGGTTCTGGAAGAACCCCTCAGTTCTCTTTCTTGAACCCCAGGAACTTCTTTCTCTTCTTTATGCGACGGAAATTGCAAAGCAATTTCCTAGCAACGTACGGAATTACCTCTGGTAATTCCGTAGTAACCCAAGGGCGTTTCTTCTCTTACTAATAGAAGAAAAGGGCTTTCCCCACACCAGTTTCCCATCATAAAAAATCTTCAGTATCCTGTGATATGGTATCATTGTTTCACCCTCAATCTCCATGAACGAATGATGCAGACCAACAACGTCCTTTCCAGAGATTATCATTGTGTCATTTGGCGCGCCCCTGTGCAGATACCATATTTCTGCTTTTTTTATGTCTTTTGACCATTTTATTTTGTTCAGCGTTTCTTTTGCTGTGGGCATACTATTCATCCCAGTGATTCTATGAATCTCAACGCCATCATTACATGCTCATTTCCATTATTTTCAACAAACCTTTCATGGCCAGGATAAAGGTTTTTCACATCAAGTTTTGAGAGTTTTCTCACTGATTCCACTAGTTGATTGTAGTTTCCGCCTATTAAATCCCACCTGCCAGTGGAGCCATCAGCAAACACTGTGTCGCCTGAAAACAGTGATTTGCTTTTTTCCTCATAAAGTGATATGCTTCCAGGGCTGTGTCCTGGTGTATGAATCACCTTTAAGGCAGTATCGCCCCCATCAACAGCATTATCAATGTTTGAAACATTCAATGGCTCTATGCTTCCACCAAACATCCTCGCACCGGTGGCAACATTATCACCAATCCTGAGATGGCCTGCATCATCCCTGTGTATAAGCACCTTTGCGCCCGTCAGCTTCTGAAGCTTCCCTGCACCCCCTGTGTGGTCAAAATGCATGTGGGTCAGCACTATGGTTTTGATGGATTTAAGAGAGCAGAGTTTTTCAATGTTCTCAACCATTTTTTTAAAATAAACACCCTGGCCAGTACCTGTATCCACAACTATCGGTTTACCGCATCTGATAAGATAAACATTTGAATCATATCCGAATCCGCCCACATTGCACACTAAACTCTGCAACACAGATTTTCTACGTGGAAACTTATTGGAAGAGGCTTCGGTTACAGGGTTTACATTCATACCATGGTAAATTGGCGTACTGGTATTTACGCCTAAATAGCAAGTTTTATATAGAAGTATAACTATACCTGTCTGCATGGAAGGTGATATGATATGATGGGTGGACAGCAACCAATAATAGTATTGAAGGAAGGAACAACAAGGGAAAAGGGAAGAGGAGCGCAGAGCAACAACATTGCTGCTGCGAAGGCAATAGCAGATGCAGTGAGGTCAACACTGGGTCCCAGAGGCATGGACAAGATGCTTGTGGATTCTATGGGTGACGTGGTGATAACAAACGATGGTGTTACCATACTGAAAGAAATCGATGTTGCGCATCCAGCAGCAAAAATGCTGGTCGAGGTTGCAAAAACACAGGATGAGCAGTGCGGTGATGGGACAACAACTGCTGTAATACTCGCAGGAGAGCTTCTGAAAAAGGCTGAGAGTCTTGTGGAGCAGAACGTGCATCCAACAATCATTGTTGGTGGATACAGGCTCGCAGCAGAAAAAGCCTGCAAAACCCTGGATGCTATTGCAGAAAAGGTTTCAGCAAAAGACAAGGAGATGCTGAAAAAGATGGCAATAACAGCAATGATGAGTAAATCTGCTTCAGGCTCAAAGGAATTGTTTGCAGACATTGCTGTGAAGGCTGTAAGCTCTATCGCTGAGGAAAGGGACGGTGAAACAACTGCTGATACAGACAACATCCAGGTTGTGAAGAAGCATGGTGGGGCAATATCTGACACAGAGCTAATTGAAGGCATAATTGTTGACAAGGAAAGGGTGCATTCAGGCATGCCGAAAAATGTTAAGAACGCAAAAATCGCGCTTGTTGATTCCGCATTTGAAATCAAGAAAACAGAGGTTGATGCAAAAATAGAAATCACTGACCCGAAAAAACTTCAGATGTTCCTGGCTGAGGAAGAAAACACACTGAAAAGGATGGTTGAAAAAATAAAAAATGCAGGTGCAAATGTGCTGTTCTGTCAGAAAGGCATTGACGACCTGGCACAGCATTATCTTGCAAAAAACAATATTTATGCTGTGAGAAGGGCAAAAAAATCTGACATGGAAAAACTTGCTAGGGCAACAGGAGCAAAACTCGTAACAAGGCTGGAGGACATAAAGGCATCAGACCTTGGAGCAGCAGGAATGATTGAAGAGAAAAAAATCGCGGATGACAACATGACCTTTGTGACAAAATGCAAAAACCCGAAGGCTGTTTCCATACTTATAAGGGGTGGAACAGAACATGTGGTGGACGAAATAGAGAGGTCGCTCCATGATGCGCTGTCTGTTGTGGCTGTTGGAATAGAGGATGGAAAAACTGTTACAGGCGCAGGCGCGGCAGCCATGGAAATAGCGCAGGATCTCAGGGATTACGCAGCAACGGTTGGCGGAAGGGAGCAGATGGCGATTGATGCATTCGCAGACGCGATTGAAATTGTTCCAAGAACACTTGCAGAAAACGCAGGCATGGACCCGATAGACACGCTCATTGACCTGAGAAAGGCACATAAGAAAGGACAGAAGCACATGGGTGTTAGTGTGCTGGAAGGCAAAATAAACGATATGCACAACATGGTTGTTGAGCCAATAAGGGTTGGCAGACAGGAGCTGCAGTCAGCCACGGATGCAGCAATAATGGTTCTTAGGATAGATGATGTGATTGCATCAAAGGGCAGTGAGAAAACACCGCCGATACCACCAGGCGGACCCGGCGGAATGGGCGGCACGGGTGAAGAATACTAAACCTCTCTCTCTTTTTTATTTTTTGAACCGGTTATTCATCAGGTGAAACATGGCAAAGATGAGCAGCTACCAGAAATTAAAATTGGAGTTATCGGAAACAAAAAAAATGCTGGAGGAAAAAACAAAAATAGTGGATGATTATCTGTCAAAATTGCAGTACCTTCAGGCAGAGTTCGAGAATTTTAGGAAAAGAAGCGATAAAGAAAAAAATGATTACATAAAATATGCTAATAAAAACCTGATAATGAAATTACTTGGCAGTGTTGATGACCTTGAAAGAATCATGAGCAACATTAAAGATAAGGAAATAACTGATGGAATAAACATGGTTTATAAAAACTTTTTACATGTTCTGGAAAATGAGGGGCTAAAAAAAATAGATGCTGCTGGCAAAAATTTTGACCCGTACAAACACGAGGCGTTTTTACAGGTTGTTGACAGCAGCAAACCCGAAAACACTGTTTTAGAGGAAATTCAGAAAGGCTATATGTTAAATGAAAATGTGATAAGACCTGCAAAAGTAAAGGTATCAAAAAAAGGTGAGTAGTATGAAGGAAAAAAAGGAAAAAATCATAGGCATAGATCTGGGAACAAGCAATTCTGCAGCATCAGTGATGACTGGTGGGAGAGCAACAATTATACCAAGCGCGGAAGGAACAATAGTTGGTGGGGGGAAGGCTTTCCCGTCATATGTGGCATTCACAAAAAACGGTGAGAGGCTGATTGGCGAGCCTGCTAGGAGACAGGCCGTGACAAACCCTGAAGGCACTGTAACAGGTTTTAAAAGAAAGATGGGCACTGATTACAAGTACAAAATATATGGTAAAGATTATACACCCCAAGAATTATCTGCTGCGTTACTTCAAAAAATAAAAAATGACTGTGAATCATATCTTGGCGAGCCTGTTAAAAAAGCAGTGATAACATGCCCGGCATACTTTAATGACAACCAGAGAACAGCAACAAAGGATGCGGGCATAATTGCAGGACTGGATGTTGTAAGAATCATTAATGAGCCGACAGCAGCATCACTTGCCTATGGAATAGACAAAATAGAGAAGGAGCAGAAAATACTTGTTTTTGATTTCGGCGGGGGAACACTTGATGTCACAGTTATGGATTTCGGCTCAGGTGTTTTTGAGGTGAAATCAACATCAGGTGACACAAAACTTGGCGGAACAGACATGGATGACACAATAGTTGATTATGTGGCAGACGAGTTCAAAAAGGAAAACGGTATTGATTTAAGAAAAGATAAAATGGCAAAACAGAGGCTCAGGGAGGCATGTGAAAAAGCAAAAATAGAGCTTTCAACAATCCTCACAACAGAAATAAATCTCCCGTACATAACAGCAGATGCATCAGGACCAAGGCATCTCACGATGACGCTCACCAGGGCGAAACTGGAGGAGCTTGTAGCACCAATAATTGAGCGTTGCAGAGAACCAACAGAGCAGGCACTGGAGGATGCAAAAATAGAGCCAAAAGACATTGACAAAATAATACTTGTAGGAGGACCAACAAGGATGCCTGCTGTGCAAAAATTTGTTGAAAACATCATCGGGAAAAAGGTTGAGAGAGGTGTTGACCCCATGGAATGCGTTGCAATGGGCGCAGCAATCCAGGGCGGCGTTCTTGCCGGTGAGGTAAAAGATTTGCTTCTGCTTGACGTCACACCATTATCACTTGGTGTTGAAACACTCGGCGGTGTTTCCACAAAACTCATAGAAAGAAACACGACCATACCAACAGAAAGGTCCCAGATATTCTCAACCGCTGCGGATTTCCAGACATCCGTGACCATACATGTTCTGCAGGGTGAAAGAGCAATGGCTGAGGATAACACAACACTCGGGATGTTCAACCTTGTTGGGATACCGCCTGCCCCGAGAGGGATGCCGCAGATTGAGGTGACATTTGATATTGATGCAAACGGAATAATGAATGTTTCAGCAAAAGACCTGGGCACAGGGAAGGAGCAGAAAATCACGATAACAGCATCAACAAAGCTTTCAAAGGAAGAAACAGACAGAATGATGAAGGAAGCAGAGAAATATGCTGAACAGGATAAAAAGAAAAAGGAGGAGGTTGAGATAAGAAACAATGCTGATTCTATGATTTACACTGCTGAGAAAACAGTGAAGGAGCTCGGTGAAAAAATAGGAAAAGATGAAAAGGAATCAATTGAATCAGGAGTGAAAGGGTTAAGGGATACATTATCAGGTAAGGATATACAAAAAATAAAAAACAAAACAGAGGAGCTCGGTAAAAAACTGCAGGAGGTTGGAGCAAAAATCTATCAGCAGGTTGCTCAGGAGCAGGCAAAAAAACAGGAAAAGAAGGAAGAGAAGAAAACCTGGAAAGGTCATCCCACGGATGAAAAGGTTGTTGATGCTGAATACAAGGTTGAGGATGAGGGGAAGTAAGTAGTAATTAGGGATTAGTAGTTGCTACGGAATTTGTTCTCACAAATTCCTAACATCTCAGGAAAAAAACCTTTGGTTTTTTTCCGTAAGATCCTAGGAAAACGCCTTTGGCGTTTTCCGTCGGATAGTAGCTAGGTGTACTGTAAACTCACTTTTGTCCTAATTCCGTAAAGGGACATTTGGCCTAAATTTGACTAATGTCCCCTTTTTGTTATATCTTCTTGGTGGAGGTATATATGCTATCCCACCATGTGGTCTTTTGTTGTTGTAATACTTCCTGAACTTATCTACCTCCTGTTGCGTATGCTCCAAGTCTCTGAACTGAACCTGACTTATCAACTCTTTGTATAGTATCTTGTGGAATCCCTCTATCTTACCTCTTGCTTTTGGATTGTATGGTCTTCCAATGATTAACCTGATCCCTTTTTCTTTGCATATCAGTTTGAATGCATTTGAGATGAATTGTTTTCCTCTGTCAACATAGATGTCCCTTGGTTTTCTACCATATTTTGACAATGCAGTTTCAAGTGTTTTGACAGCATTCAGTGCTGTCTTTCTCTTGAATACTTTTGATGCACAAACATATCTTGAATGATCATCCTCTATATTGAAGATACGAACCTTGCCAACGTCTTTTATCCTGAACTCGTAAATATCCATCTGCCACAATGAGTCAGGATGTTTTCTCTCAAAGCGTTTACACGGTTTTGGTGTTGTTTTAATCTTAACCAATAGATTATGTTGTTTTAGTATCTTGTTAATTGTAACATGGCTTGTGTTGATACAGAGTAGGTGTTTTACTAAAGTGCCAATTGACACATGTGTTCATCTTTTCTGAGTTCATTTTACCTATCCTGTAATCTCTTTTAGAGTATTTATCATTCTTGAACCATAGGATGGGTGTTCCAGCTTTGTTTTAACTATATGTTTTTCATCATTCTCTGATACCTTGTTTGATTGGTTCTTTGGTATTGTTGGTTTTGGTTCCAAACCAGATATTCCATTTTCATGATAATTTTTTACCCATCTCCTAAGTGTTCTTGCTGAGATATCGTTTTCTCTACATATCTTCCATGTTGTTTCCTTCTTCATGATGTAGTTCAAGACTACATCAAGCCTTTTGTTTATGTCCTTTAATTTCATAAAGAGGACATATGTCTCTTTACGCTTTTAGGACAGAAGTCCCTTTACACTACAGCTAGGGAATGACCACACCCTATTCGCCCTATCTTATAACTACCGGATACTGGCACCATCTGTAATGTAAAATAACATGGGTAACATTTTTACCGACGATGTGACGGAAAAGTGCAGACATTTTTCCTAGCATATTAGGATTTTGCTCTTAAAAATTCCGTAATATGTGACGGAAAAGTGCTTTGTACTTTTTCTAACACATTATGAAAAGTCTTTAGCTTTTTCGTAAGATGCTGTGTAACCGCTTCCTGCTTGTCCAAGTAAATTCCTAAATTCTCGCCAAATTAGGCATTATATTCCCTTATTCCTTCTCTCTCCACGAAAAATTATGGAAAATAATTTCATTTGTAATGCCTACGTAGGCATTAGAATAATTCATAAAAAGTTGAATAACAAGAGCGCGTCTACAGAGTAAGA
>JASEEW010000033.1 GCA_030019485.1 Thermoplasmatales archaeon
TGATTACCGATATTGGTACAACCAGTGCAGATTTCATCTGGGAGTAAAGAACTACCCTGCAAACCTTTATCTTGGGTTAAATGTTGCAGATGTCCCTTGACTTAACAACTTCCAAAGGTTTTTATACCCTCTATCCTTTTTGTTATTTATGAAAATAGAGCCGCTGTGGAAATACAGGACAGGGGGCATTGTCAGGGATTTAAGCTTCTCATCAATTAATGGGGATGTGGCAGCAGCATCCTTTGACAAAAACATCTACTTCATCAGTAAAGAAGGAAAACTGTTATGGAAATACCAAACATCAGGGCAGGTAAGCAATGTTTTTCTCATCCCGGAATATCTGTCTGCTTCATCAGAGGACGGGACGCTTTATTTTTTTGACAGAACTGGAAATTTGAAATGGAAGTGTCAAACAAAAGGGAAATGCGAGGATGTTGCATCAACATACAATGGCGATTACAGCATCGGCGGCTCAGATGACTCCTATGTTTACTTCATTAACAAAGAGGGAAAACTCCTGTGGAGATATAAAACAGCAGGGTGGGTGAGAAGGGTGTGCATCTCATCAAACGCTGAAACAATAGCGGCAGGCTCCTCAGATAAAAATGTCTATTCCTTTGACAAAGAGGGAAGGGTGTTATGGAGTTACAGGATGGGTTCATGGGTCAACACCATTGTTACAACATCCGACGGAAAATATATTATGCTGGGCTTAAATGATGGGAATATATATTTTTTCAGAAACGATGGCGCCCTTCTATGGAAATTCGGTACACCCACCCCTGTACTCAGACTGATATGCTCAGAAAATGCGGAATACATAGTTGCAGGAACAGAAAATACCGTTTATTTCTTTAGCAGGGAAGGGAAGATGCTATGGCAGTACATGATAGGAAACTTTGATATCATGGGTTTGAGAATGAATGAGGAGGGGGGCATCATAGGTGTAGGAAGCGGGAAAAACGAGATTGAATTAGTAAGTAAAAACAAGGAAACCTTATGGAAATACAAAACAGATGCCTGGGTTACATCCCTGGATGTATCAATTTATGGCAGATATGTTGCTGCAGGCCTGGAAAATGGGAAAATACTGTTTTTTGATAATAAAAAAATAATAAACGATTTTGTATCTGAGATGGAAGGAAAAACTGATGTCGCCCAAGTAAAAGAAAAACTTGAGCAAAAAAAATATAGTTATGCTTTTCGTTTAATAAATGAGATAGAAAAAAAGATGAGGGGAAAAAAGAAAGTCTGTTTTACATGTAAAAAGGAAATGGAGGAAAAATGGGTTGCCTGCCCATTCTGCGGAACGAAAGTTGAATGATTAATTATGCTTTCTCCTCATAAATATTATGGCCATTCTAATTCCAATATAATTCCCATAAAACATGCTTCGCCTCCATAAATAACATTAAATATTAGCAACCCAATTTCATCCTTCTATGGGAAACATCAGGCAGACGTACATAAAAAGGGTGGCGATGGAATTGGTTAAAAAATATCCTGATGAGTTTACATTGGATTATGAGCATAACAAGCAGAAGGTCGCTGAGCTTACAGATGTATCAACAGCAAGCATGAAGAACAGAATCGCAGGCTATGTGACAAGATACAAATCATATTATAAAGGTTAAAAGATGAAGTTAGAGGATTATAAAAAACTGTACAGAAGATTAAACAGGGTAGAGGACATCAATACTTTGTGTAAGGAGTATCATCTGACAAAGGATGCACTTTTCAACATACTAAGTCAAAAGATTGTGAGAAATGCCACCCATAGATATTACAAGGTTAAAAGATACAGCAGGGACTTGGTGCATGAATGGCTGAACGGTAAAAGTTTTCTTGGGATTGCAAAAAGAATCGACTTCCCGCCTGTTTTAACAGCGTCAATAGTACTTCAGCAGTATGGCATATCAAAAAAAAGATTCTGGAAGTATATAACCCATCTTGAACTTCTACCAGATCCAAGGTTGAAAAAGGAGTTGAATGAGGCGGCTAATGCGGACTGGTGTTACTCACCAAAAGCCATGGTCTCCCAGAGGGAAAGGGGGAATAAGGTTGAAGATACTGTGAAGGAATGGCTGACGAAACAGAGTTTTGAGTTTGAAAGAGAAAAAGATTTGAAAAAGAGATACAAAAAAACACCTGATTTTCTTTTGAAAAAACCATTAAACATTGGTGGAAAAAGGATAAACTGGATAGAATGCAAGGCAAGTTTTGGGGATGCTGTTGAAATAAGAAGGAACATAAAAAAACAGTTTCTGCCATACACAGAAATGTTTGGGCCTGGAATGGTTGTGTACTGGCATGGGTTTATTGAGGATGCTGAAATAACAAAAGGCGTGATTGTTAAGGATAAAGGTTTTTTTGAACAAAATACTTATATAAACACATAGATTACTAAATAATGGGCATAAAATGTTTGGAAAAGAAAATAGTAGTTCTTGGTGAACCGAATGTTGGGAAGACAAGTGTTTGCAAATATGCATTTAACAGTTATGATGAGAGATATGTGGATACTCTTGGCGCAAGGGTGTCAAAAAAAGTGGTGAATGTAAACCATCCAGAATGCAGGTATATTGTGAATATGATGATATGGGAATATAAGGAAAAAATGTTGATGAAAAATGTTGATGGTGCATTCATGATATATGATGTAACAAACAGGGGAAGCATGGAAAGGATGGAGGATTATTGGGTACCTACTTTTAAAAAGGTAAATAATAATGCATCAATGGTTTTTGTTGCCAACAAATGGGATCTTAACCCCTCTTTCACTTTCCAAGTACTTGAGATTTTTGAGGAAAGATATCATTCACCATGTCTTTTAATATCTACAAAAACAGGGAAAAACGTTAATCGTGTTTTTCAGGAAATGGGAAGAATGCTTGCTAAACCACATTATTATAATAATTATAATGAAAAAAGATTGTTTGTTCCTGGTAAACTAAAACCTGGTGAGGCATACGCTCTCATTGCTTCCTCTTTTATTAATAGTGTTGGAAGGAAAGACCCAGCACTACCAATATTGGTGCATGAATGCAGAACATGTAATATTAATCCTGAAAAAACCAACAAGGATAGTTTAAATCTTTTGATAGAAAAACTATCAGAAATAGAAAAAGGCTTTCTGGATAGTTACACAGTGAAGAAAAACATGATAGAAAGAAAAGGGATTACTGAGAAAATTTAGATATTTCCTCCCTGACTTTTTCAACATATTTTTCTGCGCCTGCGGCTTGAAACGAATCCATGGCCTTTTCCAAGAGCTTTTTTGCATTGGCATCATCTCCTTTGTGTTTATTCATTAACCCGTACTCAAAATATGTTTCCCCTAAATCATATAATATACCCAATTTTTTAAGCATAGATACTGCTTTCTCAAAGTAAAAAAACGATTTTACAAAATCCTTTTTTATCCCATAAATAATCCCGTAATGCATAAATGATGCGGCTATCATTCTTTCCTCCTTCATTTTTTTAAAAAGAGCAAATGCTTTGTTGCAGTATCCTACTGCCTCAACTATCTGTTTTCTTTTCTCATAAACCCTGCATGCATTGAGCAACCCATAACCAACACCCCTTAAATCACCAATTTTCTCTGAGATTTTTATTTTTCTGGTAGCATATTCTATACTTTTATTATACTCATTAGCATTATAGTAAACAACACTCAGAGAATTGTAAACCTTTGATAAAGATCCGAGATCATCTCTTAGTAGATCAGCAGATTTTTTAAAACACTGCTCTGCTTTTATATAATCCCCTCTGTCATCATAGAAAAGACCAATGCTTCTAAAGGCTTCCCCCATCCATTTTTTATCATTGGCTATTTCTGCTGATTCCAAGGATTTCTTATAATAGGATAAGGCTTTTTTGGTGTCCCCCTTCAGTGAGTAGATGTGCCCTATATTGTTATACAGTTCAGACAAAGCAGAAGGGGCGTTTACACTCTGATAAAGATCCATGCTTTTCCCATAGTATTCCAGCGCCTTATCCCATTCATCCCTTTTCCTATAGATGTTACCAATTCTGAGATAACACTCCGGTTTTTTCTCTTCATCTATTGTTGCTTCCTCATAACATTTTAATGCATTATCCCATTCCCCCAGTATGTTATGGAGGTCTCCTATTCTAATTAAAACATCCACCTTTTTATCCTCTTTTTTACCCAAAAATTTTAAAGCGTTCTCATAATGCCTCAATGCCTCATGATTGGCATAAAGGTTTTTTGCTTTCTCACCTGCAAGCAGGGAATATTTCACTGCCTTATCAGAAACATTCCCTTTTGAGAAATGAAATGCGAGTTCTGCTAACACATCATTTATCTTGTCCCTGTAAACATCCTCCATAGCAAAACCAACCTTTTTATGAATAATCTCTCTCATTTTAATTGAAAAATTTGAGTGTAAAACATCCTTTATCATACCATGCTCAAACTTGTACCTATCCTGATATTCAGATATAAAATGCTTTTTTAAAAGATTTTCTAAGCATAATCCAAGTTTTTCCTCATCCATGTTTGTTGTTTTGGACAGAACATCAAAATCAAAAGATTCACCAACAATGGATGCATACTCCAAAACCTTCAAGGTTTCCCCACCCAGTTTCTCAACCCTCCCTAGGATTATATCCTCAATTTTTGGTGGAATTTCGTTCTCACCGCTTCTTAAAAACTCAGATACATATAATGGGTTTCCATTGGATTTCTCATATATTTCATCAATGCCCCCAGAAACCCCATAGGGTTTAATCATCTCCAAAACATCGTTTTCCCCCAGATTTTTTAGCCTGATTTCATCAAAGAGTTTTTCTTTTTTCATTATTCTAAGAATGTTCATCAGGTTTTTGGATACATCCTCAGGGCGGTAAGCACAGCAAATAAGCAAGGATGATTCCTTTATATCCCTGCTTAGATAATAAAGAAGATTCAATGAAGAGGGGTCAGCCCAATGAAGATCATCAATAAACAAAAAAACAGGTTGCTTTTTTGATTTTTCAATCAGCTTAGTTGAAACATCCCTAAAAATTGTTTCCCTCCTAAGCTTAGGATCAAAAAAGGGGGTATCGTATTTAGATATTAATGATGAGGTAAAATCCCCCGCTCCTTTCACAGAATCCATGTCACCACCCCATTTTTTCAAAATCCCACCATAATTTTTTTCAATCTTATCAACAATCTTTTTCATGTCGTTTTTTAAAAAATTGTTCTCAGTACCAGATATGACAACAACAAGATGAACAAAATCACCATAATTTATCAATATTCTATAATCCTCATAACCAAGTACATCAAGCCTTCTTTTTCCTTTACCAAATTTTGAAAATGAGTCTGAAACAAAATCTTGCACAGCCCCCAACATGGATGTAAAAATCTGAGAATCCATCTCCACATCTTCTCTTTTTATCTCACTTAAAAGCAAAGAGCTATCATTATCAACAACAAACACATACTCAACCATTGGGCTTTTCTCAGCAAACAAGTAATCTAAACCTAATGTTTTCAATGCATCAATAAATGGTAAAAAAGGGTCTGCGTCTGCACCAAATGCACATCTTCCTTTAAGAATCATGAAATTGTTTGACTCAGCATATTTACCAATTTCATCAACAATCCTTGTTTTGCCAATACCTGCTTCACCAGTAACAAAAACAATCCTGCCTTTCCCTTTACTGGTGCGCTCCACAAGTTTTTTCAACCTTGAAAACTCTTTTTCCCTATCAACAAACCCATTTTCAGAAACCATTATGTAATATTAAGAGATAGGTTTAAATAAAACTTTCTATATATATCTACATGCCCCAGCCGAAGAACACACTGAATAATGATGTGTGGGGCAAGCCTGGGGCTACAGGGTCAGGCAACCCGACTAGGGTCTGATGGGTCCCCGGAAGACTGCCAGACGTGACGTCAAAAAGGATGATTCTGGAACAACCCAGACCCTGAACACCCCGATATGGGTCAGTACTGGGAGTGAGAGTTTTCTCTCTATGAGCAGGTTGGTTAATATCGGGGAACATTTCATGTTCCCCTTAGTCACAACAAGTTGTTCCTATCTGGGAACAATTTCTTTAGAAATTGTTCCCCTTAGTCGCAAATTTCCTTCAGAAATTTGCTCCTATCTGGGAATACTCCATTTACTTTTAACAAACAAAAAGATTTTAGATACCTAAACCCTTTCCTATTTTATGAACAAAATATTTAGGGAGTATATGCTGATGCTAAGCGCAATCCTCTTTGGGGTTGGTATCATAATGACAGTGATAGGATTTTTATGGTGTTTTACAGTTATTCAGTTAAACACAGTCAACCCTTCATTAGAAGAGTTTTCCGAAAAACTTGGAAACTGGGGATGGTGGATTCTAATTCCTGCACCATTTATATTGATTGCTGGAGGATGGTATTTCTCTGATCAATTGCTGGCTAGAAAAAAATTTAATAAGATGATTTCTACAAACAGCAAGGCAAGTCTTGTAAAAAATATTGGTGAAGTAGAGGGGATTATGTGGAAGCTTCCTAGGAAATATGAAGTAAGGTTTGAGGAGAAAAAAAAGAAATTCAAAATAAAATGAAATTAGAACAGGAATACCCCTATATTTCATCTGGAAAACATGGGGTATAATAAAAGATTTTTATTTTAAGATTATTATATTATATATCTATGTTAAATAGGCTATAAATTGAACTTTCCAAAGGAAACAGGGGGGTGGGAATAATATTGTTTGGCATGGAAAAACTATATATTGTTTCAATACATTGTCTTGTCCCACCAACACTTCTCTTGGAAAACCCAAAAGATTTCCAGAGGAAGTAATGGGGTTAGGGGGAGAGGAAAATGGATGAAAAAGACATATTTGAAACATTTCTGAATGCTGAGCAGCTGTTCAAAGATAAAGAGGTGATAAGGCCCTCATATACACCAGAGAAACTGCCTCATAGGGAGCAGGAAATAACAACACTGGCATCCATATTTGTCTCAGCACTGAAAGGTGAGACGCCATCAAACGTGTTCATATACGGAAAAACAGGTACTGGGAAAACAGCTGTAGCAAAGTATGTCGGAAAGGAGCTGATTGAAAAAGGGCGGCAGCTTAGCAAAACCCTGTTGTTTGTTTATATAAACTGCGAGATTGTGGACACGGAATACGGAATTCTGTCAAACATAGGAAATTCAATCATCAAAAACTGGAATGAAATGATACCCTTCACAGGCTGGCCCATGGAAAAGGTTTATGATAAACTGAAGGAGGAGATAGAAAAACAGGGAGGGGTCACAATAATTGTGCTGGACGAAATAGATAAACTGGTCTCCAAAAGTGGTGACGATGTACTCTATGTTTTATCCAGGATGAACACAGACCTGAAAAACGCGAAAGCAAGCATTATAGGCATATCAAACGACCTGAAGTTCACAGAACTGCTGGATGCGAGGGTTAAAAGCAGTCTGGGGGAGGAGGAAATGATATTCCCACCTTATAATGCGGCGCAGCTTCAGGACATACTGAAACAAAGGGCCGAGCTGGCATTCAACAAAGATGTGCTTGACCCATCAGTCATACCGTTATGCGCGGCCCTTGCAGCCCAGGAGCACGGTGATGCAAGAAGAGCTCTGGACCTGCTCAGGGTTTCAGGGGAGATTGCTGAGAGGGATGAACAGAAAAATATTACCGAGGCGCATGTGAGAAAGGCGCAGAACAAGATTGAGATTGACAGGGTGGCAGAGGTCATCAGGACACTGCCAACACAGTCAAAGGTGGTGCTCATGGCAATCCTTCTTAACAGGGAGATAGGGCAGGAAACCCTTACAACAGGCGATGTATATGACACATACAGGGCGCTGGCCATGAAGGCGAATGCAAGCATTCTGACGCAGAGAAGAATCACTGACCTGATCTCAGAGCTTGACATGCTTGGAATAATCAACGCAAGGCTCATATCCTATGGCAGGGGCGGCAGAACAAGGGAAATAAGCGCATCAGTCCCTGTTAAGGAGACAAAAAAGGTTTTAGAGGAAGACGAGTTGCTAAAAAATCTGTCAAACTATAAGCCATTGAAGCAGGCAACACTGGTGTAAATTATTTCCTGAATATGGTATATTTCACCCTTTCAAGTCTGTCCAGTTCGATTTTCCTTTTTTCCTTTTTTTTCTGTCTTTTCACAGACATCAGTTGAAGTAAATAATCTGCTGATATCGGCAGTATGAAAAGTATCAAAACAGAAATCACGAGCATCACCCAGCAATCCTGGGCCACATTACCCGCGTTGTTCGTTCCAGCTGACCAGTCATCAACAGAAAGTTTTATCGCCCCAAACCATGGAATCTCCCCCTGTGCTTTCCCAACAATCCATTCCAATTTAACAAGCTCAACAGGTTTGTTCAGGTTATCTGCTATTGAAGGGTAGGCATCTTGATCACAGTGGGTGTTATGGTCCCCCTTTGTCAAAAAACCAGAATGGTTTACATTAGGGTTGTAGTTGTGCAGATTCAACTCTGTTATGGTGATTGCTGACAGGTGATAGTAATTTAACTCTGGTACATCATAAAATGTTCCATTTTCAGTTATATTCACCTCAACCCAGCACATTGCCCTGTGAATAACAGGTGTTCCACCCACACCATTCTTAATATAAACAACCACATCCCCATAGTTACTATATGTTTTATAGCCTGTTCTCTCACCCTGATAATATGTCACAATATCATTTCTGCCATTTACCTTTTTCACAAAGGTGAAATCACCAGGGTCTATCGTCCCTATTTTCCCATATGCTGAGTCATCATGCATCATGCTCCCGGACTCAATAACAACCATTGGCGGCCAAACACCAGTGTATGCAAACATCACTGCAACAATGATTAGAATAACGATTACTGCTGTAAGGACGTCCTTGACTACAGGTAGCAACTTTTTCAGCATCTTTTTAGGCATAGTTTTATGTGTATAAAAAACGTTTGCTGAAATATGAGGCCCACCCCGGATGAATACTTCATGGAAATGGCGCATCTTGCATCAAAAAGGGCAACATGCATAAGACACAATGTTGGCTGCGTTGTTGTGAAGGAGAAAAGAATACTTGCAACAGGGTACAACGGCGCCCCGAAAGGCCTGAAGCACTGCGAGGAAGTAGGATGTGTCAGAACTCAATTGAATGTTCCGCATGGCGAACGTCATGAGTTATGCAGAGGATTGCATGCCGAGCAGAACGCAATAATACAAGCAGCTGTTTTTGGTGTGTCCATAAAGAATTCAACATTTTATTCAACACATTACCCGTGCTCAATATGCGCAAAAATGCTCATCAACGCGGGCATAAAGGAGATTGTTTACGACAAGAATTATGAGGATGAGCTTGCAAAGCAGATACTTTCTGAGAGTAACATAATTGTGAGAAAATTTAAAAAGTGATAAAAATGGAGCAGGAGTACTGGAGGAAATGGGAGGAAAAAGGCGTGATAAAGGACATGCGGGGGGAGTTGAGGGAGGATTTCTCAGGCGCTGAAATAAAAATTAAAATTGAGAAAAAAACTGAGGAAAAAAAAGAGGAGAAAGAGGAAAAAAGACCAGAGGAGAAAAAAGCGGGTAAAGGAAGATCTGTTTTGTCAGGCGTGCTCCTTGGACTGGGCATTTTCCTAATCTTTACCCTGCCATATACCTTCATCATCAAAGGAGCTTTTTCAACATACTACATTGTGGCATGCATAGTTGGAATACTTCTCACAGGTGCCGGCGCATATCTCATATTAAAAAAACAAAAAGGAATAGTGATTGGTGCTTGTATCATAACCTTCGTAATGTGTGTTCTGGTTTTTTCAAGGATAATTGAGTTTGTGAAACAGTATATCTAAACTATTTTCTCCAAAACCTTTTCTATTTTTCTCTCAAAATCCTCAACATTATCCTCATTAACAATCACTACATCTGCAAGTGCAATCACATTACCAATACCCCATGAAAGCTCCCTTTTGTCCCGCTCATCAAATTTTTCTTTTGAAAAAGGGTCATCAATTCTTTTCCTGCTCATTATCCTTCTGTATCTTGTTTCTGGTGATGAATGAATACCTATGACAATAAAATCCGGGTCATGGGATTTAAAAATCCTGACCTCCTCAGGACTTCTTATCCCATCAATAACTGTTTTTCTGTTTTTATCGGATGGAAAGTATGCCTTTCCATCCACTCCAAAACTTTTCTTTGTTTTCTCTGAAAAAGTTTTCTCGATAAATGGTAATGTTCTCTCAGCCCAGACGCCATATCCATGTTTTTTTCTTTCCTCATCCGCAACCCTGCCAACATTTTCATCATTGAGGGATAATCCTTTTTTTTTCACAAAATCCCATACTGCATCACCCATTCTCACAATCCTCCATCCTTTTTTCTTTGCAGTTTCAACAAAAACCCCTTTGCCTGAGCCTGGCATGCCTGATAGACCAACAATCATAAAAGGATAATCAGGCTCCAGGTTTAAAAATCTTGGGAACACCCTTTATGATTTTATATGTGTATTTCAAAAAATAAAATGGGCATGCAACTATCCATGTCACTATTAAAACAGACAAGAAGAAAATTATTGGAACAATGATAATGGCGCTTGTTGGTAGTTTTTCAAGAACCCTTAAAAGAACAGATGGGTAGTTGAATGAGAAATGCAAAATAATGCAGGCGTAAATCCCTTTTTTCAGGAAAAGCCAGCCAAGGGCAACACCAGTAACAAAAACAGGCAGTATCTTGTAGAAGTCCCATCCGAAGACATGCGCGTAACTAAAAATCAGGGATGAAAAAATTATGAAAAAAAGTGATGCGGGCTCAATGTCAAAACCCCCTCCAAGAAAATATTTCCATATTTTTATCTTCCTTCTTCTGAAAAGGTCCACAAGCAGTAATGGCATACCAATCAAAAGTATCCTTGAAACAATCTCCTCATGAACAGACGCGTTTGACAGTGAAAACATGAACTGCCATAAAGGCATTGTGCCAAACGATGGTGTTTTTGGTGTTACATGAATAAAACGGATGATGTAATCATAGGCATAATCAAAAAACATTAATCCCAAAAATATTTGGGGAATGAGAAAAAAAGAGTTGCTGTTACGCTCTGTTTTTTCAAAAAATTTTGAATATAGGTGAAAGGCTTCTTTCCCCTCTTTTTTAACAATGTAAATAAATGATAAAAGGATTGCGGACACAACAAACAAATAATATCCTAAAAGAAACCATTCTTTAAATGAAAAAACAGGTATCATGTAGGGTGTTATGATGAAAAAATCCCATGATGAAGATAGCAGTTCTGGTGAAACAATTATTAATGATGGAAACAACAAAAGAAAGGAAAACAGGAGCATTATGAAGTAGCAGATAACTGCAGTAAGGCAAACAGTTCTTAACCCTATTTTTAAATATTCAATTTTGCTCATTTTCACAATCCAATCAAACTGAGTCTAGGACCAATTATCTGCCATAGTATAAGGAAAAGTATGAAAAGCGCGACCGTGTAGCATAATGCATTCACACATCTTTCCCTTTTTTTGGCATCTTTGATGAATTTACCAAAGAATGAGTCAGCGCCGTCCTTGAAAATGTATCCCCCGTCAAGTGGAACAGCAGGCAGCGCGTTTGTTAATCCAAGCATAAGATTAATCCAGAAAACCCAGTAAAAAATGTTTGCAAGAATCCAAAAAGCATCTGCTGGTAAAAAGGACCAGAAACCATGAATTGTGTAAACATCTGTTATCGGAGAATGAAACGGTGATAAACCAATACCTGGGAGGGGAAGAGCAATATAGTAAATAAAATTACCGATAGCCTCCTTTGGTGATTTTGCATTGGATAAAGGTCTGGTGAGGACATTTGGCAGCACATTCACATCATCCCCTCTTATGCCAAAATAACCTGTGCCGTTATCCTTTTCCTTGCCTGTGTAATCGTATCTGTTTGCAAGTTTCACAGTGTTGTTCACAAGTTTTTTGTTGTAGTAAAATGTAAGATTCACTGTTTGATTCGCTTTTGTCAGCCCTATCACATTTTGGAAATCATCAATATTTTCTATTTCGGTACCATTGAAACTTGTGATCAAAGCACCAGGGCTAACAATTTCTTCTGCCGGTGAGTCCTCCTCAACACCAGTGACAAGTATGCCGTCATCTAGAGGCGTGACCGAGCCCATGAATGACCAGGAAAAAATCATAGCGCAAATCAGTGCCACAACCAGGTTCATTGCAGGTCCTGCTGCGTAAACCCTGCTTCTTTTAATCTTTTTTGCTTTTTTCAGTTCTTCCTCATCAGGCTCAACAAAAGCACCCAATGGTAGAATAAGGAACAGGACACCAAGGCTTTTTATTTTCACCTTAGCAAAGCTTGCTAGTATGCCGTGTGAAAACTCATGAACAACCATGGCAACGATTAAACCCAGAAGCCCGTACCATAATGGTATTATAGGATTTATAACAGGCAAGCCAATAAGCATTCTTGGTGACGGCGCCATTTTCGCAGGGATTTTTGTTGCGATTGATGCGCTCCAGCAAAGGATAAGTATCATGAATATCATCACAGTAACACATAAAACAACTGAGAAGTTACCAAATCCTTTCCAGATTTTTTTCTTTGCAATTTTTTCAATTGTTTTTCTTCCCTTCTCAGTATGAAAAAGAAGAACAGGACCACTTAATGACATATGATACTTTTCAAGTATTTTTTTCCTTTTCAGTACATAAATCAAAACAAGCCATGCTATTACGACTGAAGCAATGACTGGTATCCAAAGAGAATCCATAGAGAGTGGTATGATTTATAGAATATATTATATCTTCGCTGAATAATTGACTGAGAATCAAGGTGAGCAGAAATCTTTATATTCCGTCATATGTATGTTATTTTGAGGTGAAAAATATGATTAAATGCTTAAAGAAAATATTGTGTGTCCTACTTGTTATTGGAATGATTTTGTCTTCTATGACAATGCTAACAGGAAATGTTTTGGCAGACGAAGAAAATGGGGAGGAAATGCCTGTGGTGTCTTTGAATCCTGATGTTGCTGTAGATGGATATACACACATTGTTTGGCAGGAGAATCTTACTGGGAATATAGAAATTTTTTACTCCAACAGCAAAAATGGAAACTACAGGGAAAAACTGGAAAAAGCAATCAATGATGTAGGTTTTTTGGTTGAAAACACAAAAAATAATGATGCTGTTAAAGAGCTGAAGAAGTCATTGGGAAAACTCAACACTGCAAAAACAAATTATTATGCATCTGATTTTGAAAAGTCATTTAAAAACACTGAAAACGCTGTAGATCATCTAATGAAAGCAAAATG
>JASEEW010000034.1 GCA_030019485.1 Thermoplasmatales archaeon
AATCAAGCAGTCATGCAAGCATCTTTAGATAAGTTCGTATCAACATAAGAAGCCCAGCCATTTATGGCTGGGAGTACATCACACTTTTTGTTGTACTTGTCTTTAATTGAGAGCCACTTTAATAATAAGGCAGCAGAATGTTTACAGTTAAAATCACATGGGCATGAGCAATCACAGATAATATCACCTTCAGCATCAATCGAAACAGAAACATTATAGTTTTGATTTCCGCTGACAATTCCGTTTATCGTAACAGAATTAATGGGTTCTATTGATCTTATACAACCTTCTTCAAAATACTCTTCTCCTCTTAGGAATATGATACTGTCAAATAAATTCTGCACATCCTCAATTTTTATATCTTTTATTGTTTTCATTTCTTCAAACTCCTTGCCTTCCCCAACATTTTCTTTTTCGGAGAATTGCTGACAGCAGTGAGATTATCAATACCGTAAACAGAACCACGAAAGGATTTACCTCAAATGATGGACAAACAGCTGGTGGTAGAGATATCACAGTAATGGTTGCATTTGCCTGAATAGGTGTATCCCACTCTGGAACCATTACCTCAACAGTAATATTGTGTGCTCCTGTTTCCCCCAAATAGCAAGGAGAAGTCAACACCCTTAATTCATCCCCTGCCTCTATTGAAACATATTCCTCGGAATAAAATCCCCCACCGTTATCAAAAAATCTAACTGAAATATCAGAAACATTCACTGTGTCATTGTTGCAGACTGTTACAGTAATCATTATACTATAACCATACAAAGATGGAGAGGCAGAGGAAACAGGCTTTGATGTTGAGATATTAAGATTTGGTGTTTTTGGCACCGTTGCATTATTTATTATGAATCTATTGTAGGTTTTCTCAACTGTTTTATTTGTTATGGGCGCAGTATCAGAAAGAATAATGCTGCATACATTTTCACCACTGGCGTCATGCACCAAATTAAATACCAACCCCTCCATACCAATGCCGGGAACCCTCTCCCCTTTACTATTGTAAATATTACCATTATTAACCCCTCTTATCACAAAAAAATCCCCAGTAGAAACTATACCGTCCAAGTCCTCATCATAAAAACTCACATTACTGATAGGATTTCCATCCTCATCCTGAAATGTTAAATCAGCACCATAAATCTCATCAACAGCGTTTGTGCATAAACCACCGGAACCAGAGTAATCAGAATAATCCTCCACTATCATTTGATTGTCTGCAACTGAATACTTCATGGATCTCACACTTGCACCAAACTTCACAGACTCCATAACTATTACATAATCATCATCATATCCTTCACAGGTTGCTGTGATTTCTGGCGGGGCTTTACTTGGGGGGATAAAAGCACACAACCAAAAATATACACCCACTCCTATCAGTAACACCAAGACAAAAAGTACTACACTTGCTATCAATATATCTTTACTTGATTTTTTCATCCTTCACACTTTCGCAACAATCTTTATAACATCTCCATCATTTAATACATGCTCTGCGCCAATTACCCTTTTTGTTTTTGCATCTATTGCCCTGATAAAGTTTTTACCAATATCGGTATGTATTTTGTATGCGAGTTCAAGTGCTGTTGAGCCCTTTTTCATCAGATATGCGTCTGGTAAAATGTTTCCATCCTTGTCTGTTAGTTTGTTTTCATCCTCAACAGGGTAAACAACAATAAGGTCCAATACCTTGAAAACTGCTGTTTCAATGCACGCCTGTATGCCTGTTCCGCCAAACTCTTTCATTTTTTCCCTGATGAATTCCAGCCCGTGAACTTGCTTCTCTGTGAGTTTTTCCCTATGCAGTATTTTGAAGTCATCAGAACCAGGGTCATAGTCTATAAGCCCTGATTTCGCAGCCCTTCTTAATGCAAGCTCTGATTCAGCAGAGGTTGGTATAACAGTGTAATCAAGCTTTTTCAGTTTCCCAAGGTTTTCCTTTGATGCTATGTCGCATTTGTTTGCAGCAATGATTATTGGCTTACCGATTTCTCTGATGCTGTTTGTGAGAGAAAACAGGTCTTCCTCGTTCCATTCTTTGAAGTTTTCAGGCAGTTTGCAGTCCCGCATTGCAAGTTTGACTTCATGCTCTGTGATTCCAAGCCCTGTCAGCCTGTCAGCCAGAAGAGTTTCAATTTTTGTCTTCTCACTATCTGCCTGTCTTGCAACCTTTTCCCAGCCTTTTGCAAGAATGCCTTTCATCCAGAATGTGAGCTCCTTCTCAAGAAATCTAACATCCTCAGCAGGGTCATGTGTTCCAACTTCGCATGGATTCCCCTCAAGGTCCGTACCGCCGGATGCATCAACAATGTGAATAAGGGCAGATGCCTGCCTCAAATCATCAAGAAACTTGTTACCCAGACCTTTGCCTTTATGCGCATCAGGAACAAGACCTGCTACATCAATTGCCTCAACAGGAACATACCTTGTGCCTTTTACACATTTAGCATTTTTTGGGCTGCATTTCACATTAAAATCAGGATGAGGGCATTTTGCCCTGACATATGCCACACCCCTGTTAGGGTTAATTGTTGTAAAAGGATAGGCGGCTATCTCAGCCTTTGCAAGCGTTGCAGCAGAAAAAAATGTGGATTTCCCAACATTTGGCTTTCCGACTATGCCTAGCTCCATAGATGTTGTATTGGTTTTGTATTAAAAAATGTTTCCTTTAAAGCCTGTTGGAAAAAGACATAACAACATTTCAGAATCACCCATACATCTGGGGTGTAAGTTCTGGTTCTGCAGCAGGCTTTGATTTCTCCCTCAGTACTCTCAGATAGTTTTCTATTCTTCCAGCCTCCTTATACAATGGCTCTACATCTATTTTTATTGATGGAATAAGTTTATCAATCACCTCAATGATTTTTGCTGCTGCCCTCGCATCAGGCATACCCGGCTTCACCTCAGCCAGCAATGAAATTACATCAAAGTTCGTCCTTCTTCCCTCATTCAGCAGCACACCTGCAACACCAGTTATTATACCTGTTTCAAGCTGGGTTATATGATATTTTTTCATATCAGCCCTCGCCCTGTCACTGCTTCCAACACCGTAAACCTCCAGCTCCTCTGTTTCAGGTTTTTCTGTTGAAATACCCTCAGGTATAATAATCCTTCTGCATTTGTGTTTTATGGACCAGTCAAGAACTATTTTTGCAAGCGCTCTTGCGAGAAATGGCGGTGGAGTAAACTCAGACAAAAATACCACAACCTTTGTTTCTTCATCTGCATATATCCTCGCTGGAAACTTTGGCTTGTTTGCATAAACCATTGAAACTGATGGAAACTCGGGTGAATCCAAAGCACTTATCTGGTCCAGCTTGAGCTTACCAATAAGATAGTTTGCTGCAATCGTGCTCACCAGCCCGACTGTCGGAAAACCATCCACAACAGTGGCACCCTCCACATCCATATCCTTGAACTTGTGTATTGTAATCTCAACCATGTTCCCTAATCTCCTTATCTGTATTTAAAGGTATAGAAAATAATGTCTTATCTGAAACATATACTGGTTTGATGAGAGTTATCATTAACTGCGCAATGTCTGCAGATGGAAAGATTGCGCTACCCTCAAGGGTTCAGATAAAAATATCAAACGAGGATGACATGAAAAGGGTTCATCTGCTGAGGAATGAATGTGATGCTGTTCTTGTTGGGATAAATACAATACTTTCCGACAATCCTAAACTCACGGTTAAGGAAAAATATGTTAAAAACCCAAAAAATCCTCTCAGGGTTGTTGTTGACTCAAAATGCAGAACACCGGGAAACGCAAACGTTCTTGATAGGAGTGCAGAAACACTCGTCGTGGTCGCTGAAGGTTTTTCAAAGCAGATGGGTGATGCTGAGGTAGTTGAATGCGGGAAAGGCAGGATTGATTTAAAAAAACTTTTGAAGATTCTGGAGAAAAAAGGGGTTAAAAAACTGCTTGTTGAGGGCGGCAGCACAGTTATCTGGTCATTTCTTAATGAGAAACTGGCTGATGAGCTGATGGTGTTTGTTGGTCCTGCTGTTATTGGTGGAAAAGGGTCGCTAACACTTGCAGGCGGTGAGGGTGCGAAATGTTTTGAGGAAATCATTCCATTGAAATTAATTGATGTTAAAAGAATAGGTGACGGCGTTTTGCTGCATTACAGAGTGGTGAAATGAGAGTAGTTAGGGGAAAAGAAGGAAGTCATTCCCTAGTCCCTAACTACTATCCCCTAACTCCTTGCACTGGGGTGGTAAAATGAAGTTTGTTGCTGATACAATGCTTGGGCGTCTTGCAAGATGGCTGCGCCTCCTAGGTTTTGATGTGCTTTACCCTGAGACAGCTGATGATAAGGAGCTGCTGAGGTTTGCGGATGAAAGGATTATTCTTACAAGGGACAAAGAACTTGGGAAAAAGGAAAACGTTCTCCTGATTAAAAGTGTGAGGATTGATGAGCAGCTGAGGCAGGTGGTAGATGAATTGAATTTAAACATAAGCAGTCCTCTTTCAAGATGCTCGGTTTGCAACCAGATTCTGGTTGAGGAAGATAAAAAATCTGTAAGAAATCTTGTGCCCGAAAGAATTTACACTAACCATGACACCTTTTGGGGATGCCCGGGTTGTAACAGAATCTACTGGAAGGGAAGTCATTATGATAAGATTATAGGCATCATTTCGCAGTTTAAAAACAAATGACAAAACTTTTATACTGAGAAACCATTAAAAACATTGATGAAGGACAATGAAGGACAGCTGCTTCTGCTTGCAGTAGTATTTCTTGCAGTAACACTAATAGTAATTGCGTCTGCTGCAACCGTGTTTTTGAATGTGAAGCAAAACCAGATAAATGGCTCACTTGCAGTTGAATATGGTAATGTAAAGGAAAAGTTTGGGATTGCGTTGAACGAGAGCGCAAACAAAACATACAAAGATAAATACAGTTATAATCCAAGTTATAATATTACTGCTATTAATGATGGTTTCAATAAAACAAGGGATGCCTTTGGAATATTACTATCCTACAGAGGCATCAACTTTGAGGCTGTATTAGATAGAAACAGTGTCACAAATGTTGGGCAAAAATATAATGTTCCTGTTAACATTACAATGATGAGGGAGGGGGAACATATAAGTGAAAGTGTCAACTACACGGTGGTGTTATGAAAACAATGAAAAAGGATGCTGTGTCCCCTGTGATAGGCGTCATACTCATGCTCACTATCACGGTTATTTTAGCAGCCGTGTTTTATTTATGGGTCATTGGTTTTATTGGCGGTGGTGTGAAGGAAACGCCAACAGTGAAATTGATACAGGCAAAAAGTGGTAACCAGTATAACATTACTGTTACGCAGGTTTCAAGAATCTGCTCTGTTGATGATGTAAATTTTTTTGTTTTGAACAAAGAAGGGGAGGCGGTAAGAAGTGGCTACGTCAGTGACATTTATGGCTATGCAGAGGGGAACGTGAGCTTCATGGACGTGAATAAGGACGAAAAACTTTCAGTGAATGATTACTTTATAATAAAAGGTGAATACGCAACATCTGAATATACATTCAGGTTAACCTATTCTTTAACAGGCAACATAATGGGCGAAATCAAACTATCTTAATATTTTTTCTTTTTAATTTTTTTAAGGATATTTACATCTATCAAGTCCTCGGCTCTGTGGGTTGTTGCCAGCATTGGCTTTCATAAGTGTTTCAATTAAATCAATCAATTTGTGCATTCTTTCCTCATGGGTCAATTTTAGGTTTTCTTCAACCTGTAGTTCCTGCTTTGTTTTTTTGATGGTCTTACCACATTTTGAGCATCTGTAGATTAATACCAGTTCCTTTCCTGTTTTTTTCTCTCTTTCAAATATCAGCTTATGCCTGTGCTTCATAATCTGTAATCATTGTAATGCATTTAAAATGGTTTCGATAAAAATTTTATCTTAGAGTGCCTTCTCTGCCGCATTTTGGGCATTCTGTTTTAAAAGGTCTTTTCCTTGGTTTCACATTAAAAACTGTTTTGCAGGCAGGGCATCTGATTCTTATTTTTCTTTTCAGAAATGCTATGACAGCAATTAATGCAGCTGCAAAAACAGATGGGATGATGATTAAATAAATGAAATAACCTATTTTTTCTTCTTTCTCCTCCACCTTTTCTATTGTTACACTTGCTGTGTTTGTGTTTCCAGCTAAATCCTTTCCTTTAACATAAAAGGTGTTTGCACCCTTTGATAACGTGAAGGTGCAGTATGTATTTGTGCTGATATTTATCCATTTCTCCCCATCCACGCTGACCTCATAGTATTGAATAGGTTCCGATGAATACCAGTGCAGGGTGAAAGAAGATCTTGTTGTTGTCTGATTTTTCTCTGATATTTTTATGGTTGGAGGAGTTTTATCTATGATGAATATGATTGTTTGACTTGCATTGTTTTCTGCTTTGTCAACAGCATAAACATACAACGTATGCTCTCCTTCAGAGCTTACTTCTGTTCCACTAACAAAAGAAGCATTATCCAATGTAATTATAGTTTCATCCTCATCCAAATGCGCATCACTAATATCAATTGTGAGTGTAACATTTGTGTTGTAATAACTCCCGTTTGCTGCACCAGCAATGTTTATCTCTGGCGGCGTGCCATCAATAATGAATCTGAATGTTGTGTAATTTTCATTTCCTGCCAAATCGTCTGCCCGGATTGTGATGTTATATGTTCCATCTCCCCAATCTTCAGTGTTAATGCTGTATGGTGAAGAAAACTGCTGAGCTTCTCCATCATTTACTGTGCGGGTTGTAGTGCTCAGATGAATATCAACTATCCCAAAATCAATATTTGTTCCAGGCTTAATTACTGAATTGTTAGCAGGTGAAGTTAGGTTTATTGTTGGCAGTATTTTGTCTATAGTAAATGTTATTGTTTCTTCCGCAGAATTGCCTGCTTTGTCTGTTCCTTGAACAAATAATGTATAGCCCCCATCTTCAGAAATCATAGTGCCACTTGTGAAATCCACACTATTTAATGTTACCGTGGTTATGTTCGGATTAATATCAAAAATTGTAATCATTGGTGTAACATTAGCATTATAATAAGTATTGTTCTCAACACCTGTTACTGTTATTTTTGGTTTTATGGTATCGGTACCAACATGCTCAATCAGAGGATAATTATCCTTGTTATCCCCGCCGCTAATGTTGTATGATGCGTCACCGAGACCGTCGGCATCTACATCTGTGCCATTGTAATCACTCCAGTAATTCCCAGCAATGCTGTCATCCCAGTAATTTATATGCGGGTCATAAGCATTCTGATTATTGTTAATGAAATTATTGTGATGAAAAATGTTGTAGTTGCTTGGATGTCCCATGTAGTAGTAGATGTAAACCCCACAGACTGTGTTATCTGTAACGTTACAATATATAATAATGTTATCTGAGGAGGAGGAAAGGTAAACACCATAAGAATTGTTGTACACAGTGCAGTTTGTTACAGTGTTGTTTGAGGAGGAAGAGAAAAAGACCCCGTTATCAGAGGCATTATGTATAGCAGAGTTTGTTATGCTGCTGTTTGAGGAGGAGAAAAAAGAAATACCTTTGCTACCATTTTTAACTGTAAATCCAGTAATATTTACCCGGTCTGCAGAAACATAAACAACATCCCTTGCCCCATTTCCATCAATAACTGTGGTCTTCCTATCCTCACCAGTCAGATTAATCGCTTTATTTATCACTATGCTTTCATTGTAGATTCCAGAGTAAACAAAAACTGTGTCACTTTCATTTGCATCATCTATTCCCTCTTGAATGGTGTTCCATTTATGATTTTCTGGCTCATCAATGAAATTATCATCCACATAAATAGTTACTGGCGTTGCCTTGCTCACTTCATCCCTATTACTTGCTTCTACAGAAACACACAAAAACATCAAGATTAGTATCACCATCAGTGTCAGTGTTATCTTTTTCGTTGCCATCATCTCATAATTACCTTTTCATTACTTAAAACATGTGATAAAACCTTAAATACCCATAGTTGCATACATATTATGCAGGTGGCATACATGAACAGGAATGAGAAAAGGGCTATGGTGGCAATAAAACCAGAAACAAGAGAAAGGTTAATGGGTATTGGTAGAAAAGGGGAAACCTATGATTATATAATAAACAAGCTGATTAAGGAATATGAGAATAATGGAAAAAAATAGGAATTAATTAAGGAGAATAGAGATGAAAAAAAGAAGGAAAAGCAGGAGAATATTTAAAATTCTTATTTTCATAGCAGTGTACATGATAGTAATAACTGCGCTGCTTCCTAAATCAGCTGTGGCTGAGACTGTAAAAACAGTAAAATCTTCAAAGGCTGTTACGGATGTAAAAATTATCTATGATGCCAGCTACAGAACAAAGGATTACACATGCTGGAGTGGAGGATACAGCATCTGGACAGGCACAGCATACAATAATCTTAACACAGTAAAAAATGCAGGTGTGGTGAGGAGAGGTACAACATTTACTTTTACAGGTACAGGAGCAACTGCTTCTACAGTTATTGAGGTGAGAGGGCCAACAGATTCTGGCTCTAGACCTGTAGTAACTGGCTGGAACCCAACATATGCTGGAGGGGAAAACTGGCAGCTAACAATACCAAATGATGCGCCAGTTGGGGATTATCAAATCTATATGGATAGTGAATACTGCACATTATATGTGATTTTTGATGTTTTTGAAACTAAAACGCCAAGCGGAATGACAGATAACCAGTTTGCAGGCTGGGCATATGATGAGGCATCAACAGCAGATAATTATATCCCAGTTCTTGATAACACTAAGATAGCAACTCTTAACCCATTTACTGAACGTGCAACCGAGATGGCAGTATCTGTACTTGGTGGTAATACAACAACGACTTATGAAGCAGGGATTAAGATGTACAGAGTAACAAACTCAAGGATAACATGGGACGGAGGGACTACTATTCCAAGCCTTACTGAAATGTTGGATCAAGCTACTGCACTGCCTGTTTGGGAGGCGAAAAATGTTTCTTTGCAAACAGGTTATACTTTACCCTCAGGCATGGTATTAGCGACAGGATATCAGTGCACACATTTTGCATATGTTACTGCAGGTTTAGCGCGTTCGTTAGGCATTCCATCAAGAGGAATTCATTGTAAGACTATATGGGAATGGAATTATCATGAATGGGCAGAACTATATATAGATAACCCGGGTACGACATTGGCTGACGGTGACTCAAAATGGTTGGTTTTTGATGCAACTGACCAGAATCATAACAACGGTCATGATAGTGCAGGAGAGAGTTCAATTGACACAGAAAAAGGTTATTATTATCATTCAATAAAACTCAGTGGTACACCAGCTACTGGCAGCGATGGTCCACAAGCCCGTGAATGGAAAGGTTCTGGTGCCGGTGGTGCAACAGCTGATTGGGCTGATATTAACTTGGATACTGCATATACATGCACGGATGGAGATATTCCAACAATCTCCCTTAGCGAAACTGCTGAAGGAGACATGGGGGAAGGGGATAGAGACTTCTTCAGGATCAATGTCTCAAGCGTATCAACAGTTGATGTTGTTCTTGCAGAAGGAAAAGAATATGCTTGGTTATATGTAAGAAAAGATGCACCCGTGACTGCAAGTGCAACACCAGGAGTTAAATCAAATTATGTTGCAGATGCAAATGACACAGATGCAATAATAGGTCTTGATGTATCCACTGCAAACTATCTTTATGTTATGGTTGATAACTGTAAAGGGAATATAGAGTTTCAGGATAATTACTGGGTTGGCGGTAGAAGTGAAACACATCATTGGGTAGTGGGAATAGGCCCAGGCCCCTATGTAAAAGTAAACAATCCAAATGGTAATGAAACATTGGTTGCAGGCAGCTCATATATTATTGAATGGGAGGCTGTTGATGTTTATGATACAAGCAACAGCGGCGCATTAAACATCAACATTACTTATTCTACGAACAGCGGCTTGTCATATGATTATACTATTGCTACTAATGAGGCAAATGACGGGAGTTATACATGGTATATACCAAATATAGAGTCTACAAATGTGAGGATAAAGGTCACCGCAGATGATGGAGCAAAAACAAATAATGATACAAGCGATAATGATTTCACAGTAAAACCACCTGACCCTTTAAATGAGATTGTGAGCGGCACTGGTGCATTTTCCGGTGACTGGTTTGGATACTCTGTTTCCAATTTGGGTGACATAAATGGTGATGGATATAACGACACAATTGTTGGCGCACCATACAATGATTTTAATGGTCAGGATGCAGGCGCTGTGTACATATTCTTTGGCAGAACAACATGGTCTGCCGGTAATTTAAATGCAGACAGTGCAAATGTAAAGATATATGGAAATGTTGCAAATGACCATTTTGGATGGAGTGTAAGCAGTGCCGGCAATGTGAATGGTGATTTATATAATGATATTGTTATAGGAGCGCCTGGGAACACAACTACAGTTGCCGGGAGCGCATACATATTTTATGGCAGAGGCACATGGAATCCAACCTACAATGCAAACAATGCTGATGTGATACTAAATGGCGGTAGCAATGGTGACAGGTTTGGTTTCTCTGTTTCAGATGCTGGGAATGTGAACAATGCTGACAATGATGATATTATTATTGGCGCACCTTACAATGATTCTGCAGACGGAAGATGGATGGACTGCGGTGCAGCATACGTCTTTTATGGTGACCCTGGGTTAACAGGAACGATGAGTGTAACAAGCGCTGACGTGAATCTGACAGGGGCAACAATATATGACTATTTTGGATTCTCAGTATCAGGTGCGGGTGATGTAAATGGCAATGGTTATGACGATGTGATTGTTGGAGCACCTGGTGCAGATAGTGCATACATTTTTTACGGGAGTGCAACAATGGGAAGTGATTTTGGTGTGTTAGGAATAAAAACCTATGGTTACACAGGTGTTACTACAGCAGGTCCGCACGACGCGTACGCATGTGATGTTGATGTTTTTCCATTTGCTGGTGATGCCGCCAACAGGAACACTATGGTAGAGGCAACAAACGCACAGTATACAGCAATCTCCGCGAGTGATAACTCACGATGGACGACAGTAGACCCAGGTGCATTAGATGAGATTTTCATGTGGTTTGAGATAAACGGCATTACACAGAAGCCAGCAAAGATTACGCAGATTGACTTTACCTTTGAGGGGTATTCTGCTATAGCTAGTGATATGCAAATATATGTTATGAAAGCAGGCGCAGATTGGACCCTGGATGCTTCTTGGGTCCAAGTTGGCAGTACTGTAAATTTCGCGGCAGGAGCAGATTCTACAATGACCGTCTCACTAACATCCGGCTTCAGTACATATATAGACGGAACTGGAAAACTTGTATGGGGAGTATATCAGGTTGTGAGCAGTGAGGCACTCAACGTAGATTATGTTAAAGTTGACATAAAAACTGAGTGTAAAGCAAACATCACCCTAACAGGTGAGTCAACCACAAATTTTGGCTTCTCAGTGAGTTCTGTCAGGGACGTAAACAGTGATGGTTTTGATGATATAGTTGTTGGCGCACCCAATTACAACAACGACCAAGGGCGGGCATACATATTTTATGGCAACACAGTAATGACAACAGACCCCTATGTAAGTGAAACAATTCTTTTTGAGGATTTTGATGAGGGGGGCGCAGTACCATCAGGATGGGATGTTTCTGACTGGACAGGACCAGCTGTTGCTGCACAGTGGCACACCACAAATGACAATGCAAGATATGGTGCTATTGTCAGCGGCACAGATTATGGTATGGTATCTGACTCGGATCAAGCTGGCTCAGGTGCCATGGATGCCTGGCTTAAAAGCCCTGGTATGGATTGCAGTGTGTATGACAAGGTTCAGCTGCAATTTGCCCATGTGTTTAACTGGATTTCTGGGTATGGTGTGGACACTATTTATGTGTATGTAGCCACAGATGGTAGTGTGGACAGCGCAGACTACCTTGTGTATTCATTTACAGATGCAGACATTGCTTTGGAAACAAAAACATTTGATATATCCGGATATGCTGCTCATCAGTCAAATGTAAAAATTGGCTTTAGATACACAGCTAACTACGATATGTGGTGGATAATAGATGACGTATTCTTAATTGGCAAAAAACCATCATCAACAACATTTATCACGGGTGAAATGCCTGGTGACAAGTTCGGATTTTCAGTTGCCCGGGCAGGCGACATAAACAATGATGGGATTAACGATACAGTTATCGGCGCACCATACAATGACAGGACTACTTCAGATGCAGGTGCTGTTTATATACTCTATGGGAACAGCTCAATGAGTAGAAGTATGTGCGCAGGTGCTGCTGATAAAATAAATTATGGTGAAACAGCAAATGACAATTTTGGTTTCTCAGTCTCCGGTTTGGGTGATGTGAACAATGACAACTATGATGATGTTGGGGTTGGCGCGCCAAACACTTCGAACGGTAAAGCATATGTTTATTCTACGCAGGGTGGAGCAGCACCTGATACAGAAAAACCACAAATCTCAAACGTGGATGATTCCCCTGACCCGCAGGAAGCAGGAGGATATGTTAATATTACAGCTGTTGTGACTGATAATGTTGGTGTCAGCAGTGTCAAGGTAAATATTTCTGGTCCTGCCGGTTTCACACCTGTAAATGTTAGCATGATAAAGGTTTCAGGTACGGACACGTATTATTACAACATAAGTTATTCTCTTCTTGGTACATATACTTATTTTGTATGGGCAGCTGATGCAAGCAACAACGGGAACACATCCACAACGTACACGTTTGTAATTCAGGACACAATAAAGCCTGAGATAACCAATGTTCAGGACACACCTGATCCCCAGGAGGTTAATGGCCGGGTAAATATCACTGTCACCGTAACAGATGCATTGTTAGATAAGGTGAAGGTGAACATTTCAGGACCAGCTGGTTTCATACCAGTGAACACGACAATGACTAAAGTTTCAGGTACAGACAACTATTATTATAATACAACCTACACGGTTAAAGGAGCATACTCCTATTTTATCTGGGCGAATGATACATCAAACAATGGAAATATTTCCTCATCTAATACATTCACAATTCAGGATACTACAAAGCCTGAAATTTCTTCTGTTCAGGCAAGCCCTGAATCACAGACATCAGGGGGTTATGTGAATATTTCAGTGATTGTAACAGATAATGTGGATGTTTCAGAGGTATGGTTGAATATCAGCTGGAATAATGGTAATAGTTGGACTAATTTCTCAATCA